>NZ_JXUW01000025.1 GCF_000949255.1 Ferrimicrobium acidiphilum DSM 19497
GTGCACCCGAGACGAGGCATCTTAGCGATGGACGCGATGGATGTGCTACCAGGGTTCACCGGTGTCGCTCAACACGATGGTTGGAAGCCCTACCTACGCTACGAAGATGCAACGCACGCTCTCTGCAATGCTCATCACCTTCGAGAGCTCGAGTACGTGTCTAGCCAGATGGGTCAGGGGTGGGCAAGCGAGATGGCAGGGTTGCTCCTCGAGATCAAAGCAGCGGTGGGTCGGGCCTCTGACAAGGGCAAGGTCGCCCTCGATCCCCGTCTCCTCGGGCGCTACCTGGCCCGCTATGACCGCATCGTCGCTGCGGGCTTCGCCGCTAACCCTTTGCCCGAGCGAGTGTCGGGCAAGAGGGGACGCAGAGCCAAGTCCAAGGCTGCCAACCTGCTCGAGCGCCTCGATCGCTACCGCAGTGAGGTTCTGCGTTTTGGGACCAACTTCGCAGTGGACTTCGACAATAACTTGAGTGAGCGTGACGTTCGTATGCTCAAGTTACAGAACAAGATCTCAGGTGGTTGGCGATCCGAGGAGGGGGCTCAAGCTTGGGTTCGAGTACGCTCTTACCTCTCCACTGCGAGAAAGCAGGGCCACAACGCAACGGAGGTCCTAACCCAGCTCTTTGGGGGACACTGTTGGATGCCGACGCTTCCCGGTCCGTGAACGTCTACGAGAGCGATGCCTGATAGTCGCGCACCGTGGCAACTAGGCATGCCCCGATCTGCAAGGTGGCCTGGGCGACCACTTCGAGGGCCCTATTGCGTCGATCGAATGAGATCTTCGGCCCGAAGCGTTCAGAATGTAGCGCGGATGCGAGCTCCGTACAAAAGACGAGGACGTTAAAACCCATCCTTTTGCGCTCGGGTGCCTCGAGAGGGGTGGTCCCCAGCAAATCATTGGCCAGTTTGGCCCAGATAAGCAGCACCTCAGCGTGGGCTTCGATCATCGAAGGGTGCGAGGTCGATGCCTCCTCCTCGAGCGCCATGACCAAAGTGACCGGACCGTCTGCGAAATAGACGGGTCCTCTCCCGCGCAGCCAGGTCGGTGACTCAGCCAACGCCTCTTCGGGTGGAGGCAGCATCAGGGCGTGGTGAGCACACCGAAGCATAACCGTGCCGCTAGCCTCTGGCCTCTTCGTCTTGCTCATTGCCATCACGGTACCATCACCAGCTGCTAAGTGGTTGAGGGACCTGAATGGTTACGACTGATTTTGCTCAAGTGAGCAGGCGACTCAACCCCTTGATGTCATCGCGTAGCCTTGCCGCCTCTTCAAAACGCAACTCGGTAGCACACGTCTCCATCTCGATGGTAAGGGCCTCGATGACCTCCTTTAGCTGTTCGGGAGCGAGATGTGCATATCTCTCTTCCGCCTTCGAACGCCTTAGCTTTGGTACCCTTGTCCCCGAACGCTCGTCTCCTATGAGATCACCAAGTCGAGCTGTAACTGTGGTAGGCGTGATATTGTGTTCACGGTTATAGCTCTCCTGTAAGGCACGTCTGCGAGATGTCTCCGAGATCGCATACTCCATCGACCGAGTCACCTTGTCTCCATAGAGGAGCACCATTCCATGGCTGTTACGCGCGGCACGACCAATCGTCTGGACAAGAGATGTCTCTGATCGTAGAAACCCCTCCTTATCAGCGTCCAAGATTGCAACGAGAGACACCTCTGGGAGATCGAGCCCCTCGCGCAGTAAGTTGATACCAACCAGGACGTCATACTCGCCAAGACGGAGGTCCCGAATCAGCTCGATCCGATCAAGAGTCTCTACGTTTGAGTGCAGATAGCGGACTCTCACGCCAAGTCCTTCGAAGTAGTCAGTCAAATCCTCGGCCATCTTTTTCGTCAACGTCGTCACCAATACGCGTTCATTTTGGTCGACACGCCGGTGGATCTCCGCCAGTAGATCATCGATCTGACCCTTGGTGGGGCGAACTTCTACAACCGGATCCAGTAATCCTGTTGGCCTCGCAATCTGCTCGACCACACGAGCGGACGCAGCGATCTCGTAGGGGGCAGGGGTTGCCGAGAGGAAGATAGCTTGATTGATCCGCTCATAAAATTCATCAAAGCGGAGCGGACGGTTGTCCATGGCTGAGGGCAGCCGAAAGCCGTGCTCTACCAGAGTCTCCTTGCGAGAACGATCGCCAGCATACTGACCCCGGAGTTGTGGCACGGTTACATGGCTCTCGTCGATTATGAGTAGGTAGTCCTTGGGGAAGTAGTCGAGCAAAGTAAAGGGAGGTTCACCGGCCTGACGCCCGTCGAGGTGACGTGAATAGTTCTCGATACCTGAACAAAACCCGACCTCGGAGAGCATCTCGAGATCAAACTCGGTACGCATCTTAAGTCGCTGTGCCTCGAGCAACTTACCTCTGTCCTCGAAGTAACCCAGTTGGCTTCGCAACTCTTCTTCAATGCCATTCATTGCCGTCTTCAAACGTTCTGGACTCGCTAGGTAATGAGTCGCCGGAAAGATAACAAACTCATCCAAATCCTTCACGAGTTCACCGGTCATGAGGTCAACCTTAGAGATGCGTTCAATCTCTTCCCCGAAGAACTCAATCCGCATCGCGAACTCCTCGTAGGCTGGATGCACCTCGACCGTATCACCACGCAATCGAAACTTTCCGCGCGAGACCTCCACGTCGTTACGCTCGTATTGCATTGCCACCAGCGAACGTGCTACAACAGGCAGCGGAATACTCTCACCACGGCGCAACGGTAGGATCTGCCCCTGATACTCTTCAGGTGAGCCAAGGCCGTAGATGCACGAGACAGAGGCGACGACTACGACGTCTCTTCTAGTGAGCAGAGCAGAGGTGGCAGCGTGGCGGAGCCGGTCGATCTCATCGTTTATAGACGAGTCCTTCTCGATGTAGGTATCTGTGGTAGGGAGATACGCCTCGGGTTGGTAGTAGTCGTAGTAGGAGACAAAATACTCGACTCGATTATGTGGGAAGAACCCTCGAAATTCATTCGCGAGTTGTGCGGCTAGTGACTTGTTTGGGGCGATAATCAGCGTCGGCCGCTGCACCGCCTGGATGGTCCAGGCTATCGTCGCACTCTTGCCTGAACCGGTGATACCAAGCAACGTTTGAAAACGCTCACCGCTCTCGATGCCTTCAGCGAGTGCTGCGATAGCCTTCGGCTGATCTCCGGCGGGTTCATAGTTCGAGACGACCTGAAAGTCTGGCACCAATCCAGCTTAGGCGTCACGTCCCAACAAGAGCCACCCGTTGAATCTCACTGAAGATCTCTCAACATCTAGTCAATACACACCACCCTATCGATAATGCAAGCAATATCCTTATGGAGTACCAGGGCCCGATGGCCCGGCACCAGAGGATATTTTCGACTCCTCAGCTAGGAAACCGCGCCCAACCAGGCCCAAGAGCTGGGGCCAGAGGTTAAGGTAGATAGTAGTTGCTAATTGCAACTACACCCCTGACGTGGACGCATATGCGCGTCTGCCATCAACCCTTATGGGAGGTTCAATGACAGATCATGCCGTACTCGGAGAAGAGATTGCATTTCAAGGTGCTAAGGGAGAGTGGATTGAGGGCTTCTTCGCTCGTCCGCTAGGTTTGACTTCGGTTGGTTCGGTGGTAGTGATCCACCACATGCCGGGCTACGACGAGGCGACAAAGGAGATTGCCATTCGCTTTGCTCGCCACGGATACGCGGTACTTATGCCAAACCTCTACTTCCGCGAGGCGCCAGGCGCTGCACCTGATGACGCTGCAGCTATAGCTAGGTCCAAAGGTGGAGTGCCTGACGATCGACTCCTAGGGGACGTATCTGGTGCCCGGGATTTTCTGCTACACCAACCGAATGCCAATGGCAAGAGTGGCGTTATCGGCTACTGTTCAGGGGGTCGTCAGTCCTTCCTCTCTGGATGTGAACTGCCATTCGATGCAATTGTTGACTGTTACGGTGCCTTCGTCGTCAATCAACCGCCAAGCGAGTCGCCGATGAAGGTGACAGCCGTCGTTGACCGCGCCTCCAAGCTCACCGGTCCAGTGTTGGGGCTCTTTGGCAACGATGACTCCTACCCGGGCCCCGACGAGGTCAATAGGCTCGATGAAGTGCTTACCAAGCTCAACAAAGCCCATGAATTTCACCGCTATGACGGTGCCGGCCATGCTTTCTTTAATACTGCTTCGCCCTCTTATCGACCAGAGGCAGCAATGGATGCGTGGGGACACATCTTCACCTTCTTCGGTACCCACCTAGGTGCGTGACCAAGATGTGTACCTACACCACCGCCACACTCAAACTCTTTGGAAATGCTAAGAGTGGTGCATCATGGGAACGAGTGAAGACGGCTTCGGTATACCTAGATCACCCGGTTGCCTTTCCGGCGACGCATTCGCTTAACATCGACCTCTTTGCAGATCAGGATGACCCGAAGAGGAGCGCAGCGCTTGAGCTCTCTCCTCGATCAGCAAAGGCGCTCGCCGAGGCGATACTATCGATGATCGCCGAGGCTCCAGAGGGACTCATCGATGAGGAACTGACGATTTCGTAGCTGTCTTCGTAGATTTGCCGTAATAGTGTTCGTTATCGGAACTATTGCGGCAAATCTTTAGTTTTAGACTAGAAATTTTCACTGAACTACTAAACTATCCTGGTCTTGCAGCCGTGCATGCACCAAGGTGCTCGCCTCAACCAAGGATGGTCTCGATGTTTCGTTCTCTTCTAGTCGGTTCTTTGACCGCCATCGCCACCTGTACCGCTAGCCAGTACGTCACCGCTACTGCTGCTCAAACTCCCTCAATTAACCTGAGTGCCGCCAGCGCTCCTAACTTTGGCGTCGTACCGAAATTTCCGTGGGGGGTATTTGTAAGCCATAATGCATCTCTAACCGGAATCGCGACAGGAGGAGTTGCCGTTGGAGGGACACTCCTGGCCGCGGGACCTCACCCATTCAGTGCAAAGCTAGAGTGCACGACACATGTATGCGGAGCTATGCCGATCGCTTTCGGACTGGTCCACCAGCTCCTCAGCTTGGACTCTACTCGCTGGGCAAGGCTAACTCCCAACATGACCATGTATGTAAGCACCAGCACAGTCCTTCTTCGAGGTACAAACCGATCATTGGATGTCGTGAATCTCAACAAACTCCCTACTGCTAGCTTCACCTTACGCGTTAGTGTCCCTAGCACGGCAACAGTCGTGATCAACGTAGCAGAGAGGACTGTAAAGGACCTCGGCAGATTGCGAGCAACGGAACTGCCAGCGGCAACGACTCCCAGGCTGCTCTGGAACTTTGGAGACATCAACTCCCTTCGGCTACCACCGGTCACCTTCATTGGCAGCGTTCTGGCCCCTGAGGCAAGCGTGGTTGGATCAGCTGGAGTCGACGGAGATATCATTGCTGAGAATTTAAGAGTCGATGCCGCGAAGCCGACGGTGATTCATGACAACAGAGATGGCTTTCGGGGAGTGTTGCCACAGTATCCGGTAACCCGGGCAATTGTGCCCGTGTTGGCCGTTGGCCAGCAGCCAAAGACTCCGCTTCGCATCATGGCTCCGGTGAGTTAGCGAGGCAGGGTTTAGGATCGACAACGTCGTGGGTACTCATCGCAGGCTTGTCGTCTCTAGGATGTCTGCATGAATCTAAACTCTGGCATCCCACTTAACGAACTCAGCTCGGAAATTCGTCCACAGGATGATCTCTTCCGCCACGTCAACGAGACATGGCTGGCAGCGACGCCGATTCCAGCAGACAAGGCAACCTATGGGACCTTTGTAATCCTCGCCGAAGAGGCAGAGCGAAACACTCGAGTGATCCTCGAAGAGGCTAGAACTGCACCAGTCGGAACCGAGATGCGCAAACTAGGTGATCTCTTCACTAGCTTCATGGATGAGGAGGCGATCGACCGCAACGGGCTGCAGCCTATCCAACCACTGCTGGATGAGGTTGGCGCGATCACGAACCTCCAGGAGTTTCTAGCGCTACTAGGACGAACCCAACGCGAGGGATTGGCAAGCGCCTTCCACCTCTTCGTGGATTCGGACCCTGGAGACCCTAGCCGTTATCTTGTCTTTCTTGAACAAGGGGGGCTTTCACTGCCAGATGAACGCTACTATCGCGAGGAGCGTTTTCAAGCCATCCATGGCGACCTAACGGCCCACATCCAACGGATGCTTGAGCTTGCTGGCCGTCAGGATGCCCGAGCGGCTTCACAGCGTATCGTCGCACTAGAGGACGAGGTCGCTAGTCACCATTGGGATAATGTGGCCTGTCGTGACTCTGTAAAGACCTACAACCTCACCAGCTTCGACGATCTGCTGGCGACAGTAGCAAAGGTCTCCCCGGGCTGTGCACTCGAGACTTGGGCCGAAGGGCTTGGCGCACCAAGCCATGCCCTCGAAGAGGTCGTCCTACGCCAACCCAGCTTCCTTGAAGGTCTAGCAAGCCTATTCACTCAAGACCAACTCCCGGCTTGGAAGGATTGGCTCACCTGGAGGATTATCCATGCCTCCGCCCCATACCTCCCAGCCGCCTTCGTAGAGGAGAACTTCGCCTTCTACAGCACCAAGCTCACAGGTGCCGCCCAGATCAGAGATCGGTGGAAGCGTGGGGTAGGATTTGTCGAAGGCGCAATGGGCGAGGCGATCGGGCACATCTACGTAGATCGCCACTTCAATGCCAATGCAAAGCAGCAGATGGACACACTCGTTGCTAACCTACTCGCGGCGTATCGCGAGCGAATTAGCAATCTCGAATGGATGACTCCGTCGACTAGAGAGCGTGCACTCGACAAGCTGAACAAGTTCCGTCCTAAGATCGGCTACCCATCAAGCTGGAAGGACTACTCTACTCTGTCCGTCGACGCCTCCAACCTATGGGAAAACATCCGCCACGTCTCTGAGTGGCACTTTGCCCGTGAACTCAACAAGATCGGGCGTCCTGTAGACCGCGACGAGTGGTTCATGACACCGCAAACCGTAAATGCGTACTATAACCCAGGCTTCAATGAGATAGTATTCCCAGCTGCCATCCTCCAATATCCGTTCTTTGATCCAGATCGCGACCAAGCCGCCAACTATGGCGCTATTGGAGCGGTGATCGGACACGAGATCGGACATGGCTTCGATGATGAAGGCTCTCGATACGATGGCGATGGCCGTCTCCACGACTGGTGGACTGCTGAGGATAGGGAGGCGTTCGAGTCAAGAACCCGTTCGTTAATCGCACAGTACGATGCGTTGGTACCGCGACAGTCACCTGGACACACCGTCAACGGCTCCTTGACAATCGGAGAGAATATAGGCGACCTCGGTGGACTTGGTATCGCCTGGTTCGCCTACCAGCTGTCACTCGGCGGCCAAGAGCCTCCGGTTATCGACGGTCTGACCGGGGCACAGAGATTCTTCTATTCATGGGCAATCGGGTGGCGTGACAAGCGTCGCGATGAAGAGATGCTCCGTCGTTTAGCTACCGACCCACATTCGCCTAATGAGTTCAGGTGTAATCAAGTGGTTCGCAATATCGATGCTTTCCATGACGCTTTTCATACGACAGCGTCGGATCCGATGTGGCTCCCCGTGCAAGAGCGCGTCAGCATCTGGTGACCTCTACTCAGGCATCGATGACCACGGTCCCTACTTAGGCATGCGTTAGAGCGCTCCAACTGCTTGCTGACCTCTCTCGGGTCTGCCACCATCAAGCCTGGCAGATCCGAGAGACCGGGAGAAAACGTTGACCCGGCATCGGAACTCCATGATTGAAAGCTTGCTCGCTACCATAGGGTCGAAGCCTTTATTGTGCTCTGAGACGATATCTATCAGCGTGGGAACACAGATCTAGACCTCATCATCAATTGGCCCTGGAGCGCGGAACTCGACTGCCTTTCGGGTCGTTCTTAACCGATTCGGGCTGTTATGGGTGCCCCGGCATGCAATTGCTGTGCCATCACCATCGAAGATGGTGCGCGCTTCGAATGGGTGATCACCGGGTTATCGATCGTGTCCCAGTCACAATCGAGCTCTCTGGCGAACAACGATCGTTGATCTTTACCAAGCACTCGGGTTGCGAATCTAGCTACGCTGTTGCTGAATGCCGAACCTCGTAGCTGTACTCCTATCATCAGCTTGACCAAACGGGAGCGCAAGCCGCGTCCGTAAGGATGGGGAGGATGTCACTCCACAACGCACCAAAATGGTATCCATCCATGCCTGCCCAGCGACGCCCAGAACAGTGCTGGCGGAGCCCCAGCGACCCTCCCAAACTCACCCCAGCTGGTTAGCTATAGTCGACCCAATCTCGCACTTACATCTGAAACTGCCGAATTGCAGACCCCATGTTAGGTGCTGACCCCCAAATCTCTCAGAACAGATCAGCGATCATCGATGCAGAGCGCGCCCTAACATTAGTCAATACTGTCTCTAGCTGTGTATCACCTACATAGTTAGGCAGCAGGATGCCAGGCAAGTCCCTAATCTCGGCTAGCGTCGATCCGCAGGCGATGATGTGTGCGATTCGGTCCCCATCCACCAGCGCAGCGTGGGTTCGCGACAGTGATCCCTTCGGTGTATGGTGTTGGGCTACTGCTTGCACCAGATCAGGATGGAAGTTCCAACTGGCAAGCATGTCCGCCCCAATAGCTGCGTGATGAAGTCCATAACGTTTCCGCTCCGAAGCTAACATCTCCGACTCGGCATCCGCAGTCAATGGCATCGATCGACGGCTATCCAAAACCTCGTGAAAGGAAGGATCTAGGCTTGCTATAACCGCCTCTCCGATATCATGCAAGAGCGCGAGCGAAAATGCCTGCTGCTGATCGGCTCCAATTGTTCGCGCCACCTCCGCCGCAGCTACCGCCGAGGTTATCGAGTGATCCCAATCCTGCGGTGTTACTGTTCCAGAACCCTCAACAAAGGAGGCGAGCGCCAAAGATTTAACGGCTTCAAACCCTAGCATCGCGACGCCGGCGTGTAACTCACGCACTCGTCCGCCAGTTCCGTAGAAGGCGGAGTTAGCCATCCGCATAATTCGTGACACCAAAATCGGGTCAGCACTCACCAGGGTAGCTACTTCGCGGGCTCCAATATCATCACGCTCGACAAGCGTCAATAGTCTTCCCGCCACAGCATGCGAGGCTTCAAAGACCTCAATCTTTTGATTGATATCTTCCGCTGAAACTAGATCCAACCTGCACCTCCTGGATGACTAGCAGTATCGGCCGATGGTTAGTGCATCTTTATTTCTTCGATCACTCCGGCTACTTGCCTCTCTAGATCTTCGAGATCACCATCGTTACTGACGCTCCAACGGGCAAGTTGGTCTCTCACCGCGTCGGGAACTTGGACCCTCATTCGGGCGACTGCATCGCTTGGATCCATCCCACGATCCTCGACCAAGCGCTGCAGTACTCGTTCCGTTGAGGCCCGAACAACCAATACATCATCAATACCGTAATCAGCGACAGTATGATCATCCAAAAGCGGAATCTCGACTACGACAACCGGACTATCGCTCATCTCCTGCAACATCTCGAGGATACGAGATCGAATCAACGGATGAGTAACTTGGTTCAACCGCATTCGACCAACATCATCGTTAAATACAAGTCGTGCGAGTCTGCCACGATCAAGTGAACCGTCCTCGGAGAGGATATCAGTACCAAACACATCCACCAGAGCCGCTAGGCCCATGGATTGCGGAGCCACCACTTCACGAGCGACGGCATCAGCACTGATCGTGGGTATTCCGGCCCTTGCAAAAAACCCGAGCACCGCGGACTTTCCAGAACCAATAGTTCCGGTGACCGCGATGACTCGGGTTTTACCTAAACGACCCGCCATGTGCGAGCCAATCAACTACTCGGTATCGGTGTCGCCTTCAGCGACCTCATCACCTTCAGCTGGGCCGATAAAGTTGCCCTCTTCGTCATACCCATACTCGGCGAATGCGTCACGATACTCAGGAGCGAGTTCACCACCCTCTAGAGCCTGGCGGATAGAGAGACTGATACGTCGACGCTGAGGATCGAGGTCGATTATCTTGACCCAAAGCTCCTCGCCAACCGTGACCACCTGTTCTGGTAGGTCGACGTGGTGGAGTGCCATCTCAGAGATGTGAACTAGGCCCTCTATGCCAGCTGCCACTTGGACAAAGCAACCGAACGGAACAAGCTTCGTGACTCGACCATAGACAAGCTCGCCAACCTTGTGCGCTGCTGCAAACTCCTGCCAAGGATCCCTTTGGGTCGCCTTGAGAGAGAGCGAGATCCTCTCGGTATCCTGATCAACCTCGAGCACAAGGACCTGGACCTCGTCTCCCACTGAAACCACAGAGGATGGGTGATCGACATGATTCCAAGAGAGTTCCGAAACATGCACGAGGCCATCCATCCCACCAAGATCGACAAAGACTCCGAAGTGCACTATCGAAGAGACAACACCCTTCTTGACCTCTCCGGGTCGGATGCTGGTCAAGAACTCCTCACGCTGCTCTCGCTGATTCTCTTCGAGAAATGCTCGCCTAGATAAGACCACGTTGTTACGATTTCGGTCAAGCTCGATAATCTTTGCCTCGATGTCCTGACCAATCATCGGAGTAAGGTCGCGGACACGCCTCAAATCAACCAGTGACGCCGGGAGGAAGCCACGGAGGCCGATGTCGACGATCAAGCCGCCCTTGACAAGTTCGATAATTTCGCCTCGAACTACCCCATCACGGGCCTTGATGGCCTCGATCTCTTTCCAAGCCTTCTCAAACTGAGCACGCTTCTTGGAAAGCACCAATCGACCCTCTTTGTCCTCCTTCTGGAGAACTAAGGCTTCAATTTTGTCTCCGGGGTTGACGACTTCACTTGGAGCGACATCCTTGCGGATCGAAAGCTCGCGAAGCGGAATGACCCCCTCTGACTTGTACCCGATGTCCAAAAGGACCTCGTCCTTGTCGACCTTTACAACGGTGCCAATAACGACATCGCCTTCATCGAAGTCAACAACACTCTTGGCGATAGCGTCTTCAAGACCCGTCTCGCCAAGATCGTCTACCACAATGGTATCTGCGGCCGCATCATCTTCGACTCCTGCAGCCACGTCCGCTTCGCTCATGAACTTCCTTACCCGAATATTTCAAAACTGAACCAATACAAATCGAGTCCTTGAAGACTCTCAGTTAATGATAGCCCAATTTCGCTCGTCCCGGCCGCGACCTGGAGAATTCTCCTAACAGTTCTCGGATAGTTAACGATGTTGTAGTTATTCTCGTGCCTCCGCCCAATTCGTACCCACGCCAACATTTACCAATAAAGGAACAGCTAGCTCAATCACATTAACCATGGTCTCCCTAACAACACCCGCGATGGCATCAGCTTTGGGAGCAGGAACCTCTACTACTACCTCATCGTGAATCTGCAACACAAGCTGTGCACCTGTGCCTTCGAGCTCACGATCCAGCGCAACAAGCGCCATCTTGAAGATATCAGCGGCAAGGCCCTGCGTGGGTGCATTCATGGCCTGGCGCTCAGCACCCTGACGTAGTGCACGGTTTGAAGAGCGCAGTTCTGGTAGATACCGCCTGCGACCAAGCAATGTAGTCGTGTACCCCAGTTCGCGCGCCTGTCGAACTACCTCCTGTCGATAGCTCATTAATCCCGGGTAGGCATCAAAGAACGCAGATAGGATAGCCTCGGCCTCTTCATTCGGGATGCTCAAGCGCGTCGCTAGTCCGTAAGCCTCCATGCCATAAGAGAGTCCATAGGCTACCATTTTGGCGACGGACCGTTGTTCATAGCTCACCGTTAAAGGATCAACGTGGTAGATCGATGCGGCGACCAGGGAGTGCACATCGCCTGTAGAACTCAGGACCTGGATCAGGCCCGGATCCTGACTGAGGTGAGCGAGAATTCTTAGCTCGATCTGAGAGTAATCAGCCGCCACTAATAGCGAGCCGGGCGGAGCGACAAACACGCGGCGGAATTGCCGTCCCTCACCTGAACGTACTGGAATGTTTTGGAGGTTGGGGTGTTCAGATGATATCCGACCGGTACGCGCAACCGTCTGATTAAAGGTTGCATGTATCCTTCCGTCCTCGGCAATCTCTCCTCGAAGCCCTTCGTAGAACGTTGACCGCAACTTATCTAGTTCACGAAAACGAAGTACAAGGCTCACCAATGGGTGTTCCCGCAGACTCTCTAAGACGCGGGCATCGGTTGAATAACCAGTTTTGGTCTTTCTTCCATGAGGCAGACCAAGTTCATCGAAGAGTACCGTTCCCAGTTGCTTGG
Organism: Ferrimicrobium acidiphilum DSM 19497; assembly: GCF_000949255.1. Lineage (NCBI taxonomy): Bacteria > Bacillati > Actinomycetota > Acidimicrobiia > Acidimicrobiales > Acidimicrobiaceae > Ferrimicrobium > Ferrimicrobium acidiphilum. The sequence continues at coordinate 12,256 of NZ_JXUW01000025.1, forward strand.
GCGAGTTTGGGTTGAACCCTGGACTGGTCAACGCGTGAATCTCCTCAAGCGATGAAGCCGCCTCAGACGCTAGAGCAGAACCGATGGTCTCTAGGACATCAAGGTCGACAGCAACACCGGCGATCTCCATCCTCGTCAGCACCTTCACCAGTGGAAGCTCAATTTCATTGGCAAGCCGCCCTACACCCTCCTCTTCGATGCGAGTAAGCGCAAGTTCTAACAACTTCGGAATGACGCCAAGCTCGCTACTGATTGCGGTTTCATCAGAACTCACGTCAAAGAGGTCAGTTGAAGCCTCATGGACCCAATCAACCTCCAACAACTGGGCTACCTCACGTAGGTCGGATCGACGCTCTGAGGCATCTAAGACGTATGCGAGGACTCCGAGATCAATTAGCTCTTTAGGGGCCAACGCCGACGGACTCAGGATATGCAGCGAGCGTACCAACTCTTTGAGTCCGATCCCAACCAGCGAGACCTCGCCGAGGAGCTCGGCATCTTCGGCATCTAGAGTGTTAGGTTGTGCGCTGATCCAGATGGTTGAGTCCCCCACTCCTACTTCAGAACCAAAACCCAGGGCTGACGGCGGCACCCTCCCTGCCTCACCATCGAAGCGCGCCGCAGCTGCCACGAAGGATGAGCCTGAATTGAGCGCTTGACGCAAAGAGTCGACCCTCTGCGTGCTGCCAGATAACTTGTTCGAGACCTTCGCCACAGCTGCCTCCGATGAGTCGAACAAAGCTCGCAAACTCTCAAAGACGGTTCGCAACCCGAACGATTCAACAAATAGTCGCTCAGCCTTGGAGAGGTCTACGTCAGTCGATAACATCAACTCTCCAAGGTTCCGACCGAGTGGTACCTCCCGGTCAAGTTGGGCAAGTTTGCGAAATAGCGGGAGGTCTGCCGCCGCCTCCTCCAATGCCGCGCGCTGACGAGGTGATAGCGCAGGGAGCTGAGCCAAGATTCCATCGAGATTGCCGTATCTTTCCAACAAGTTCGCTGCTGTCTTCGCCCCGATTCCGCGAACTCCTGGCAGATTATCGGACTTGTCGCCGCGAAGGACCGCAAAGTCACAGTACTGATTTGGATCCACCCCATACTTTTGACGAATAGCCTCCTCGTCCATGGTGGCAAGATTCGAGACCCCCTGCACGGTTAGATGCACCCGGACCATAGGGTCATGCACGAGCTGTAGGATGTCGCGATCGCCCGTGACGACCTCGGTGGGGACTTGCTGGTCTGTTGCCATCCGCGTTAGCGTAGCGATCACGTCATCTGCCTCGTAGCCAGGAACTTCGATAGTTGGGATACCGAGAGCATCAAGCAAGCCACGGACAGCCTCTAGCTGAAATCGGAGCTCATCGGGAGTGGCTGCGCGTCCACCTTTGTAATCTGCATAAAGCTCATCACGAAAGGTCGCCGAAGGGTGGTCGAGCGCGACCGCAACATAATGCGGTTGAAACTGACCGATGGCAGAGATAAGCATACGGAAAAAGCCAAAAAGTGCGTTCGTCGGACCACTTGGCCCATGCATATCAGGGATGGCGTAATAGCCTCGAAACATCAACGAGTAACCGTCGATGGCGAGGAGTCGTACCGTCTCTTCGCTACGACCTCCCGGGCTTGAGGTTGCCATCGATCACCCTCTCCGCTACATCCTTCACCTTGCCACGCGTGTCCATCGCAGTCTTTTGTAGGAAGCGAAAGGCGTCAGACTCGGAGAGCTGATACTCATCCATCAATCGAGCCTTTGCTCGATCTAGGATTACTCGAGTCTCTAACTTCTCTTCGAGTTTGCGGTGCTCGTCGTGGATCCGTTCTAACTCGCCTTCAACCAACATCTTCTCGTCGAAACGAGCGAGAGCAAGTTCGATGGCAGGCACCAAGTCACCGGCCTGAAAGGGCTTAACAAGATAGGCCATGACCCCGGCTTCGCGCGCCTGTTCAACCAACGACCGCTGCGAGAAAGCGGTGAGGATAATCACGGCGCAAAGCTGCTCAGCGTTGATAGCCTCAGCCACGCTCAGTCCATCCATCCCTGGCATCTTGACATCCAGCACTGCTGCCGCAGGGCGCATGGTTCTGACCGCCTCAAGCGCCTCGTCTCCCCGCCCAAGATCAGCCACGACGTCATAACCTTCGGCGATGAGCATCTCCTTGAGATCTCTCCGAATGATTGCCTCATCCTCTGCAATGATGATTCGCTGTGCCATACCGTCCCTCAACGCCTCCCAAAAGACAACCTCTTGATATTCCCTAGTAAGCTAGGCGCTACTCGCCAAAACGGGTGCCATCAGGTGCTATTCTTCAACCACAGCCAAGGGAGTCATAATGATCGTCGGTCGCTCACTCTGGGTCGCAGGTACTAACACCTGGATCGTCTCCGACGATAACCAGGAGTGCGTCATCATTGATTGTCCGCCCGATCCACTCGCCATTGTGGCTCTAGTAAACCACTATAACCTCACGCCTAAGGCCATCATCACTACCCATGGCCATGTCGACCACACCGGTGGAGCACGCAGCGTCTCGCAACGCTATCCGGAGTCTCCTGTATGTCGGCATCCAGACGACGCCCACTACCTACGTGATCCCCTCCAGTCCAGCGGAATGCTTCGTGAGGCACTCAGGGAGACCGGTCTCGATCTTAGTGAACCTGAACTCATTCAGGATCTCCATGACGGCGACCGTTTTAAAGGTGCAGGTATGGAGTTTTACACCATCCACACCCCGGGTCACACCCCTGGTTCGATCTGCCTCCAGGTGTCGCTATCCGATGGCGAGGTACTGTTCACCGGCGACCATCTCTTCAAAGGCTCAGTCGGAAGAACCGACCTTCCCGGTGGCTCCACAGAGCTACTTAACCAGTCAATGAGGGAGAAGATCCTTCCACTTCGCGATGATCTGCAAGTGTTCCCGGGCCATGGCGAAACCACTACCATCGGGATCGAACGACGGTCAAATCCCTACCTTATCAATCTCTAGCTTCTCACCCGGATAAGAGAACACAGCGACCAACCTATCGTCGGTCGCTCCGATGTTGAAGGCCAATCGGCTTTCGCTGATCTTGGGCAAACTCTTTAGAACAGTCACTCCATCTGAGTGTCCGCAACGTCTAGCGGAGAAGTCGCAGGAGTCGATGCGAATGGGCGTCGATGCCATGACTGAGCAGGACTGTACTTGCACTGAGCTGCCTATGGATTAGGCAAAATCCTCCTCACCCTGAAGGGTAGAACTTGGTCGTAGGCCTTTTGGAAACGTCGTCATCTGGCGGCAACCGCTGACGGCGGCACGTCGCCACCACAAAGGCCCGATCCTATGATCGTCACGGAGACCGTACCTTAGCGGCCATGCAATAATGCGTCGATGCGGCCAAATAATTGTACTGCAGCGGACACCGAACCTGCACCTTCCAGGGATGGCCGCTTCAGGACGAAGGATGCGCAGATCGTTGAGGTGTGTTGGCGAGAGTATCGGGTTCGCCAACGGCCTTGGGTACCCGGGGCGGGACTCGAACCCGCACGCCCTTTCGAGCAGAGGCTTTTGAGGCCTCCGTGTCTACCATTCCACCACCCGGGCTAGGGAACACAGCATAATGCACGAACAACGTGTAACCATTCAGGCCCGCTTGACATCAAAGTAATAGTAAGCACGACTGTGCCCTAGATCACACACGATAGCCAAGAAGGTAAGGAGCGGCAATGATTGCCTTTGTCTTTCCAGGACAAGGATCGCAGCAGCCAGGGATGGGAGCCCCCTGGGCTGATCATCCCTCTTTTGAGTTAGTCGAAGAAGCCAGCAATGTACTCCGTCGCGATCTAACCCACATGTTGACCGACGCTGACTCCGAGTTCCTCCAAATCACCCGTAACACACAGATATCTACCTTCTTACTCTCAATGGTTGCTCTTGATGCGGTGGAGCGTCTTGGCGTTGCCCCTCAAGTCTGTGCCGGACACTCCCTCGGCGAGTACGCCGCCCTAGTCGCGGCCGGTGGCCTTGCCTTTGATGCGGGGTTGCGTCTTGTGCAGGAGCGAGGCGAAGCCATGGCGATCGCCGCCGAAGCACAGCCGGGTGCAATGGTTGCGCTTCTTGGCGCCGATCTCGATGTTGCGCGAGCAATGTGCGATAGTATCCCCGGAGATCTTTGGGTAGCCAATCACAATTCGTCTACGCAGATTGTGCTGTCTGGCACCTACGACACCATTGCACAGGTGGAGGCACGAGCCAAGGAGTTCGGCGTGAAGCGGGTAACGCGGCTAAAGGTAGGGGGTGCATTCCACTCTCCTTACATGGAAGCAGCTCGTGAGCGACTTGCCAAGGCTATCACCGCCACCAAGTTCTATGATCTAGAGGTCCCAGTGATCGCGAATGTCGATGCGCGCGAACATGTGGCCGCCGAGGAATGGCCAACCCTACTCGCAAACCAACTCACGCACACCGTTCGCTGGGAAGAGACGATTCAGTACCTACGAGAACTTAAACCACGTCTAGTCCTAGAGGTCGGCCCCGGGGGTGTACTCACCAATCTCATGAAGCGTACGGCACCCGAGCTCTCGGTTCTATCGATCGCCACGCCCGCAGATCTCGAGAAGCTCCTAGCATTTGTGGCCTCGGAGGGCCCAGTTGATGATTGGGCGACCTCTCACCAGGGTGAACGCCTATATGGCACCGAACGCCTTGTAGTCGCACCATCTAGTGGTGTATTTCGACCGGAGGCAGCTAACTGTGTAGTTGGCGATCCAGTATTCGTTGGTCAGCTCCTCGGCACCATTGGTGAAACTCAAATCCGTTCGCCATTCGCAGGCACACTTCAGGGGATGATTGCACTACCTGGAGAGCGAGTGACCTCTGGACAACCTATCGCATGGCTCACCATGACTGATCAGTCGGCCCTTGAGAACTAGGCGGACCAGACCATTACTCGACATACACCACACAAAGGAGAGAGTCCATGGGAGCTCGTATAACTGGCTTTGGAGCCGCGTTACCGGAACGCATCGTTACCAATGCCGATTTTGAACAATATCTAGATACTTCGGATGAATGGATAGCCTCGCGCACAGGGATACGGGAACGCCGCTTTGGTGGCACCACTACCTCACTCGCGGTCGAGGCGGGTCGTAACGCAATCGCCTCAGCAGGTTTGGCACCAGCGGACATCGACTTCGTGGTCCTTTCCACCACGACTCCTGACCAGACTGTGCCTGCGACCTCAGCTGAGGTCACCTACCAGTTGGGAACGAGCGGTGCTGGTATGGATATCAACGCGGCCTGTGCGGGCTATGTTTACGCCCTCGTCACCGCCCGCGGGTTGATAGAGATGGGCTTTCACAGGATTCTTGTTATCGGAGCCGATACCCTATCTAAAATCACCGATCAAAATGACCGTTCTACCGCCGTCCTCTTTGCCGATGGCGCCGGCGCGGTCGTCCTCGAGGCGAGTGATGACGACACCTTTCTCGGCTGGGATCTTGGAGTAGATGGATCGGCACGGCCCATCCTCTACTGCGATCACGGTGGCTACATGTATATGGAGGGCCAAGAGGTCTTTAAGCGAGCAGTCAGAGCGATGCTTGACTCAGCCCAACGCGCACTGAAACAGGCTGGCGTCAGCGGTGATGATGTCGCCTTGCTCGTTCCCCATCAAGCAAACCTCCGTATTATCCAGGCTGCCAATGATCGCTTGGGCATCCCAATGGCGAGGACGGCCATCGTGCTCGACAAGACCGGCAATACCTCATCGGGTTCGATCCCTCTTGCGCTCGCTGATGCCGCCGCTGCTGGACGACTTTCACGAGGTGACCTGGTACTTTTCACTGGCTTTGGTGCCGGTATGACCTGGGCGAGCGCTCTCGTGCGCTGGGAACTGTCATGAGTCACGTCCTCGTCACAGGTGCAGCAACAGGAATCGGCCTCGCGAGTGCTCTACGGTTACTCCAGGATGGACATCAGGTAACCGCAACCTACCACGGTACCCCGCTACCGCCTGAGTTGGTGGACTGCGCGAGTGTCTGTGTAGACATCACTGATCCAGCTTCAATACATTCAGCCATCAAGGAGGCTGAATCAGTATCAGGTCCAGTAGAGGTCCTGGTGGCTAACGCTGGTCTGACCCGAGACACGCTCTTGGCTCGCATGGATGACGAGCGCTTCGAGGAGATGCTGTCGACCAACCTCACCTCGGCATTTCGGTTAACCAAGGCGGTGCTCCCCTCGATGATGAGAGCTCGCCGCGGCCGACTTATATATATCTCGTCGATCGTAGGTTTTACAGGGAGTCCAGGACAGACAAACTACGCCGCATCCAAGGCTGGTTTAGTTGGATTCGCCCGCTCTGTCGCTCGCGAGCTTGGATCACGCAACATTACAGCCAACGTCATCCTGCCGGGGGCGATCGCAACCAAACTACTGACCGATGCGGGCGAGAGTCGGCTGGAGCAGATCGAATCTCAAGTACCACTCGGAAGGGTTGGTCGCCCCGACGAGGTCGGGGCGGTAGTGCAATTTCTGGCCTCTGAAGGGGCCAGTTACATCAACGGTGCGCTGATCGCCGTTGATGGTGGGTTGGGAATGGGGTTGTAAACCCTCGCCCACCTACACTTTGCCAGCAGTTGATGGCAAGGAGTAAACCATAAGAAAGGAAGATGACACAATGGATCGACAAGAGGCATTTGAAAAGTTCACCGAGTGCACCGTCAAAGTCCTCGGCGTCAACAAGGAGCAGGTCGTAGAGTCAGCAAGTTTTGCTGATGATCTAGATGCCGACTCCCTTGACCTCGTAGAACTCATCATGGCCCTAGAGGATGAGTTCTCGGTAACGGTACCAGAGTCAGAACTCGAGGGTGTTGACACCGTTGGCAAGGCATTCGAGCTCGTCTACGGGAAGCTCGGATGAGACTAAGCTACGGAGATAATCCTATCTTCGCCACCCATCGCGTAGCGGTGACCGGTCTTGGGGTTGTTTCTGGTTTGGGACTCAACCTCGAAAGCTTTTGGCAGGGGCTGCTAACGCCGCCCCCACCAGGCATACGGCGTGCTGAGGGTTTTGATCCCACTCAGTGGCTAAATGCCAAGGAGATACGACGCCATGACCGTTATAACCAGATGGGTGTCGCAGCAGCAGATATGGCATTAGCGGATGCGGGAAACCCAAGCTATCCCGCAGACCGGGTGGCCGTTTGGATGGGTACCGGAGTCGGCGGGCTCGAGAGCCTTGAAAATCAGGTTGTAATAGGTCATGAACGAGGATACTCTCGTGTCTCCCCGTTCCTGGTGCCTCTGATGATGGCCAACTCTAACGCTGCCTCGATCTCGATGCGGTTTGGCTTCCAGGGTCCCTGTGAGACATCGGTCACCGCGTGCGCAGCCTCTAACCATGCAATCGCCAATGCTGCCCACCTCGTCGCCACGGGTAGGGTTGACATGGCAGTCACCGGTGGAGCAGAGGCGGCAATTACGAAGACCGCGTCGGCAGGTTTCGTCAATATGACCGCCACATCCAAGGTCGATATATCACGACCGTTCGATCGAAACCGTGATGGCTTCGTCATGGGAGAGGGTGCAGGAGTGGTTGTCCTCGAAGACTATGACAAGGCTGTCGCCCGAGGGGCCAGAATCTACGCGACTATCGATGGCATCGCCTCCACTGCCGATGCCTTCCACATCACGCAGCCGGCACCCGGGGGCGTAGGAGCCCACAGGGCTATGCTCATGGCGATCGAGGACGCAGGTATCACGGTGAACGAGATCGCTCACATCAATGCCCACGGGACCTCGACACCGATGAATGACCTGGCTGAGGCTACCGCAATTCGCTCGCTCTTTGGCGACCTGAATCCACCGGTGACCTCAGTGAAAGGCGCTCTCGGACACGCACTAGGTGCAGCTGGGGGTCTCGAGGCGGTTGCGGTGGGGCTAACCTTCGCGCATCAGTTGATACCTCCGACGGCGAATACCATCGATCTAGATCCAGAGGTAGACATCGACGTCGTGCTAAAGGATCCGCGCCCTTTGTCCACAGGCCATATCCTCTCTAACTCCTTCGGGTTTGGTGGACACAACGCCTGTATCGTCTTTGGCCCCCCTCCATCGTAGGTTTAGTCGATCTCGGACACCCTTTCAGAGTAGGTAACCAATGGCGGGTAGGCTGGACTCATGCCTACAGACAATGCTGCTACGCCGGAGCACACCCAAGCCCGAGAGTGTGCCGACTTTAAGGTTGGCTCATTTTCGAATGCGCAGCCGTGGGTGGTGGAACCCGATCGCCTTGAGTGGTTGAGTGCTACGACCCAGCTGCGCACTCGTACTCGGGCTCAGGTCCCGGTTCTGCTCCGACGCCGGCGAATTCCGCCTGCGCGCCGAGTCATTGGGACAGGGATATCGCTTGGTATCGCGCTACTGGGCTGGCGCCTGCTTGATCGCCGTCGTGGAAAACTCATCTCTCGCAAGGGACTGTCTCGCAGACTGCGTCGATCATTTGAACATCTCGGACCTACCTACATCAAATTGGGCCAGATCATCTCCTCCGGCGAAGGGATCTTCCCGGAGGAGCTCGTCGACGAGTTCAGACTGCTCCGCGATAGCGTGCCTTCAGAGGACTTTTCTGTCGTACAAAGGACCATCGAGGCCGATCTTGGCGGCCCACTTGAGAACTTCTTCGCGACCTTCAATAAGCGACCAGTCGCTGCTGCGTCGATAGCACAGGTCTATTTTGCAACCCTATTGACTGGAGAGCCGGTAGCGGTGAAGGTGCAACGTTCACAAGTAGCAGAACTGGTGCGACGTGATCTGGCGGCGATGAGTTGGATCACTCCCCATCTCATCGGGAGAATTCCTGTAGCGGCACTTGCCAATCCACCAGCACTCGTCGAACTCTTTGCCGAGACTATCGTCGAGGAACTCGATTTTCGACTCGAGGCTGCGAATATGCTCGACATCGCAGGTGTCCTCGCCGCGACCGATCAGCGCAGCATCATCGTTCCAAGACCGCATCCAAACCTAGTTACCCGACGGGTGCTCGTCATGGAACGACTCACCGGCTTCAAATGGGATGATGCGCTCGGGATGCATAATGCGGGGATTGACACCAGCACGGTAGTGAGAGCTGCTCTCGTATCTTTCCTGGAAGGGGCGATGCTCCATGGCGTCTTTCATGGAGACCTGCATGGTGGCAACCTGCTTGTCGGCGACGATGGTAAGGTGATTTTGCTCGACTACGGCATAACTGGAAGACTCTCGGAGACAAAGCGCCTTGGTTTTCTTAAACTGCTCATGGGTGGGTCGATGAATGACCTACCTGCGCAGATCCAGGCACTTATCGACCTTGGCGCCCTACCCACCGATACCGACATCCGAGCCGTGATCGATGACCTTGGCTTAGAGGAACCCTCCAAGGACCCCACCCAGATGCGACCAGAGGAGATGATTGCCGAGATACAAGAGCTCACTAAGGCACTCCTAGGCTACGGTGCGCGACTACCTAAAGAGCTCATGCTCTTTGTTAAGAACATGATATTCGTCGATGCATCACTGGCAACACTCGCTCCAGAGATCGATCTCTTCGCTGAGATCACCTATCTCGCCTCCTATTTTATGACCCGATACGGCGCACAGATCTCAGCCGATATTGGCATGGAGGTCTCGCCAAATGCCATAGACCTCGGTGGTCTCAAGGCAACTCTTGGCGTTGACACCGAACTCGACCACCTAAGTTATCGAGAACTCAAAGAACGACGCGAACTCATCCGAAAACGCATGGAGCAAGCTAACCGCCGCGACTCATAGATCCAGTTAGCTACCGGGGAGCTCATCGTGGCCCCCGAACTCCTTGCGCAGGGCAGATAGAACCCTGTCGGAGAACGCAGCATGACCTTGTGATGAGAAGCGTGCGAACAGAGAGGAGGCGATGGTGGGCGCAGGGATGCCCTCATCGATGGCGGCATTGACGGTCCATCGTCCCTCGCCCGAGTCCGACACTCTACCCTGAAAGCTGTCGAGCGTTGGATCACGACGCAAAGCGTCTGCCGCGAGGTCGAGTAACCAAGAGGCGACAACGCTACCGCGCCGCCACAGCTCGGCCACCTCCGCAACAGGGATATCGTACTGATAGGCGGTCGGGTCGTGAAGTGGTGCGACCTCAGCGCTGGCATCCTGGGCTCGACTCCCGATATCGGCTCCCTCTAAAATGGCAAGCCCTTCGGCCAAAGAGGCCATCATTCCGTACTCAATACCGTTATGAACCATCTTTACGAAGTGCCCGGCACCGTGATCGCCACAGTAAAGATAGCCAAGCTCAGCCTGACGTATGGAACTCGTGGAGTCGGTTCGTGGAGCAGACTCGACACCTGGTGCAAGGGCAGCAAAAATCTTCTCGAGTCGATCAAAAATATCTCTCTCACCGCCGACCATGAGACAGTATCCACGCTCACGTCCCCATACTCCTCCACTGGTGCCGGCATCGAGATGATGAATGCCGCGTGTCGCCAGTGTCGCAGCGTGGGTTTGGTCGTCTCGATAGAAGCCGTTGCCACCGTCGATAACGACATCGTCACGATCCAAAACTTCGGCTAGCTCGTCCAGGACCTTCTCGGTAACTCCAGCAGGAACCATCAACCAGACCGCCCTCGGTGCTGCCAGTCCCTTCACGAAGTCGGCTAGCGAACTCGCACAAGTCAAGCCCTCTTTCTCTGCCGCACTTCGTGCACTAGATGAAGCGTCATATCCAAGTACATCTATGTCTCGTCCCTGCAGTCGAAGACCCATGTTCATTCCCATACGTCCCAACCCAATGATTCCTAACTGCACTGTATCCTCCTCAATCGCGATCAGCTCAGCTTAGCTGCGTGGCCCGACGTGCAACAGCCTGGCGGCTCTGGAGCAAACTCCGCACGCACAGTCCCGGCACAGATAGCCGATGAAGCGAACGCTCCTGAGGCCGAGGAGGCCGCTCATGGATCTGACTAATAGACCTCGATCACGGCTTCAGCGGTACAGCCACCTGGTCATCGAGTAACCAACTTCGAATCGAGCCACCATCGGCACCCAAGTCCGGCGGAGGAAGACGGTAGCTCGGTGGAGTCTCAGAGAAGGTGATCGGGTTGCGAATCATCTCGAGTTGGTCCTCTCCATTCCCTAGGATCACCGTTGGCTCGAGCCCAACCCTGCGAGCCAGGTCAATCCCCTCGGCGACCGTGGCGATAGGAGCACACGGAACCCCAGCAGCCATCAACAGAGAAAACCAGTCGTCGGATGTCTTGGTTGACAGTCGCTCCTGTAGCAATGGACCAAGGATAGCTCGATTGGCTGTACGTCGTTCGTTAACGCAAAATCTCTCGTCATCGGCGAGCTCCGGGGCGCCAATGGCCCTGGTAAGAGAGCGAAACTGCCCATCGTTGGCTGCGATCACGATCAGCTCGCCGTCGCTTGTGAAAAATGGGTCATAGGGGTAGAGACTTGGGTGGGCGTTACCCATTCGGAACGGAACCACTCCACCCATAGTTACGGCAGCGGTGTGGTTGACGAGACCAGATAGTGCCGACGTCAGCAGGCTCACCTCTACATGCTGTCCTTCACCCGATGTCGTCCTCTCGTGCAAGGCAGCGAGGATTCCCATTATGAGATGCAAACCCGCAACTATATCGAACACAGAGATCCCGGCTCGATAGGCTGGCCCATCCGCCTCGCCCGTCAGGCTCATGAGGCCAGACATCGCCTGGATCATGAGATCATACCCCATCATCTCCGAACCAGGAGGCTTAGTTCCAAACCCAGAGATTGAAGCGTAGATGAGCCGCTGATTCTGGCTCCGCAAGGACTCATAGTCAAGCCCAAATCGAGCTATCTGCCCCGGCTTGAAGTTCTCAACCAAGATGTCGGCACGCTCTGCAAGTCGACGGGCCACAAGCTGATCATCAGGGTCGCGAAGGTCTAAGACAATAGAGCGCTTGTTCCTGTTGATCCCCAAGTAGTATGTCGAAACATCACCACGGACTGGAGGTTTCCACGTCCGAGTGTCATCGCCTGCTGGACTTTCGACCTTGATCACTGTGGCACCAAGATCACCTAGAAGCATGGTGGCATATGGCCCGGCCAGGATGCGAGAAAAGTCAGCCACTATCAGACCCTCTAACGGGCCACGATCATGAGTATCGCGATCACCACTCGTGGAGTCCATGCAAGCATCCTTCCTAATGTGCCAACTCTTCGTATCCTAGTGGTCTGGTCTTTTATGCTGGCCAGCGCGCCGAGTTCGCCAATCTAGCACCAACCTGTGAAGGATAGTAGAACGCCAATGAACGATAGCGATATCGACCCACTATCGCTTTGTGCATACTCAAAAGCCTCTATGGCATGTCATATCCAGAGTTGCCTTCTTCGTAGATTCCGATTACTATCCCAGTTTTTGACTCCGGCGAATGCTATGTCGCAGCTGTACTACTCGCGCCAGCCCAAGAAGAAAGACGAACAGACCGCCGAGAATAACGCCAAAGAGGATAGCGACTCCAACCGGCATCCTTGCACTCGCGGCCGGAAAATGAATCACAACGGAGGCCAGGTTCTGCAGAATGAAGATAAGAATCGCGATCAAAACCACCAGACCGAAGACCGATCCCAACCAGACCCGTGATGTTCTCGTCGATTGAGCACGCGCGACTAATGGAACCTTGCTCGCCTCCGTGGATTGAGCGCCCTCTGCATCCCCCTTAAGCTGCTCGCGACCTACTCCATCCGACTCCGGCACCTGTGCATCGTGTTCTTGCTCCATGGAGTGGAGCCTACTATCGATGGCTCAGAGAGGTCACCCTCGCTCGATGGTATCGGCGTTAAACGATCCTGCCAGACTCCCTTTGGCTATTGAAGTCGCTCAACAGTGGCAAAAAGCGATACAGGTCGTGCGTTACCTTAGGTTATCTAAGCCGGACAGCGCTATCGGGCTTGGTCGAGGGAGGAACGAATCTCTGAAACAAAGCTGGCCAGCTCGGTCGGTGACTGGCCCTCTAGGACTCGTCGGAGCAGGGCTGATCCGACCACCACACCATCTGCACCCGCCTCGACCACCGCTGCCGCCTGAGCTCCACTGGATATCCCGATACCGATGAGCACCGGAAGTGAGGTACGAGGCCGGATTCGAGCAGCTATCGCGGTCGCAGTCTCAGCTAGCTCAGCTCGCTCACCAGTGACACCCATCAACCCGACTCCATAGACGAAGCCCTCGGCGACCGCCACTATCGCGTCCAAGCGCTCGAGCGAGGTCGCTGGCGAGACCAGTTGCACGGTCTCGAGCTGGGCCTTGCCAGCAGCAGTTCGCCACTCGCCCACCTCCTCGATAGGCAAGTCCGGGATGATCACACCATCAACACCGGATCGGCGTAGCTCCGTAACGGCACGTTCGATGCCCATGTGATGGAAGAGGTTGTAGTAGGTCATAACGACAACTGGGACCGAAAACGAACGTGAACGCAGCTCGCTCAACACCGAGAGAGGAGTCACTCCACGAGCCAATGAGAGTTCGCCAGCACGTTGGATTACCGGACCGTCCATACTCGGGTCAGAGAAGGGAATTCCGATCTCGACCGCATCAGCTCCACACTCGACCACCAGGTCCACCAAGGAGAGCCAATCCGGATCGACGCCAGCCATCACATAGGGGACGAGGAGGCGACGACCCTGTGCTCTCAAGTTCTGTAGAACGGTCTCAAGCACCACGCCCTCCATCGAGAAATCCAAGTCGTTCCGCTATCGTCTCTGCATCTTTGTCTCCACGCCCAGAGAGAGTGAGTACAATCGAGGTTCCCTCAAGCTCTGGCTTGTGCGCCAGCAACCAGGCGATCGCATGGGCTGACTCAAGCGCACAAATGATCCCTTCAGTCCGAGCAAGCAGCTGCACCGCCTCCACAACCTGGTCATCACCGACCTGATCGTAACGTGCTCGGCCGATCGCGCTCAGGTGGGCGTGTTCGGGTCCAACACCCGGATAGTCCAGTCCCGCTGAGATCGATGAGGCCTCGTTCACCTGACCAAACTCGTCCTGTAGAAAGAATGACTGCATCCCGTGGACGATACCACCGATCCCACGCCCGATGGCAGCACCACCCTCCGGCTCGACACCTACCAGGCGTGCAGGGGTGTCGACAAAACCGGCGAAGGTTCCAGCCGCGTTCGACCCTCCCCCAACGCAGGCGACGACCCAATCCGGAGTTGTGCCGGTCGCCGCTAAATACTGCTCTCGAGCCTCATCTCCAATTACGCGCTGAAACTCACGCACCATCCACGGATATGGATGGGGTCCCATGACGCTCCCAATGCAGTAGTGGGTATCGTCAAGGGCTGCGACCCAGCTACGCATAGCCTCATTCACCGCGTCCTTGAGCGTCCGCGAGCCCGAAGTGACCGTCTCTACTTCTGCCCCGAGCAGCCTCATCCTAAAGACATTCAACGACTGCCGAGCAATATCGACCTCGCCCATATATACCTTCGCATCGAGACCGAGCAACGCCGCGGCAGTCGCTGTTGCCACACCGTGCTGTCCAGCGCCGGTCTCGGCTATCAATCGCGTCTTGCCCATACGACGTGCTAGCAGGGCCTGGCCAATGACGTTGTTGATCTTATGCGATCCGGTATGAGCTAGATCCTCACGCTTCAACCAGACCTCGGCACCCAGGTGTTCAGAGAGTCGTTCAGCCAAGTAGAGGAGGGTGGGCCTGCCGGCGTAGTTCGCTAACGTCGATGCATACTCCTCGCGAAACCCGGGATCACTCCAGGCTTCACGGAACGCAGACTCAAGTTCGAGTACTGCGGGCATTAGCGACTCTGGAACGAATCTGCCTCCGAACTCGCCAAACCTCCCGGTGGCATCCGGGGTGCCCATCATGCTCGTCATCACCTATCTCCTTCGTGTTCGCATACAACCATGCAGTCGGGCTAGTTATCTGTGTGCAGCAACAATAAAATCGTGCACCTTGGTTGGATCTTTGTGACCTGGGCTCCGCTCCACACCGCTCGAGACATCAACCCCGAATGGATCCACCAAGCTGGTGGCGTAACCCACGTTGTCGGCATCCAACCCACCAGCCAGGATAAGTCGGCCAGAGATGCGAGTGTGATCCAGAGTACTCCAGTCGAAGGCCTGACCTGAACCCGGACGAGGTCCATCGACAAGAATCGCCCACGACTGATAGAGAGCAACTCGTTCGCCCAGATCCTCCCCAGCCGGAATAGCCTTGATAACGCGGGGAATCCGCTCACTTAAGTACGCCACCTCCTGTGGCGACTCCGAGCCATGTAACTGTGCCCCACTCAGGCCGAGAGAATCCACCAGTGCGACAATGCGGTCAGGATCCTCATCGACAAAGACGCCAAAGGTGAGAATCTGGCCAGGAACGACCTCTAGCACCGAAGCCACCTGGTCAACCGTGACTCGCCTGGGTGAGTTGGCAAATACAAAGCCGAGGGCGTCGGCTCCGTTCTCCACGGTCATAAGGGCGTCAACCCGGTTGGTGATACCACACACCTTGACCCAGACTCGATCAGAGGACACAAAGAGCCTTGAGGGCACCGAGGCGGTCCTCGGCACGCATGAGAGTCTCGCCAACCAGTATCGCATCGTAGCCAGCTTCAGCTAGCGCACGAGCATCCTCCGGACCCTTCACACCCGATTCTGCAACGACGGGGAAAGCATCTCCCAACTGTGAGCGGAAGCTGACGGCGCGGTCCGGGTCAACTTCGAATGTCAACAGATCGCGCTGGTTAATCCCAAGGGCACCATGGAAATCAAGCCCAACCAGATCTAGACCAGATATCTCCTCGGGATCATGAACCTCCAGCAGAATGTCTATTCCAATCGATCCGCTAAAGCGAATCAGCCGTTCAAGATCTCCTCTATCTAACGCGGCTGCGATAAGTAACGCAGCTGATGCACCGTAGATCCTCGCGTCGCAGAGGTCGCGCTCGCTAAGTAAGAAATCCTTGCGCAAAACCGGGATCGAGACCGCCTGTGCAACTTCGGCAAGGTCGTCTAAACTCCCACCAAAATGAGGAGCGTCAGTCAGAACTGAGATGGCAGCCGCACCACCCGCTTGATAGTCGAGGGCAACCTCTCGCGGGCTGATCTCACCGTCGGTCATAGAACCACGCACAGGCGAACGACGCTTAACTTCAGCGATAACGCCGAAACGCCGTGTCCTCAGAGCCCCCTCGAAGCTCGGGGCAGCAATCATTCGCCCGCACTCCTCTCGAAGGGGTGCAAGATCTCTACGATCGTTAGCGCAGCGCTCTCGGTGGAGGTCCAAGATAGCATCCAAATAAGTTGCCACCTCACCAGGCTACCCGCCATCAAGGCGTGGAAAGTCGATTCAAACTCCGACTTTCTTGCATTTACTTGTAGTATGCAAGCTATTACACGATAGAATGGATCCGTACCCGGCCGTCTCAACCATGGCGAATAATGGGGTAAGGACTGGCTCAGGCGAGAAGGTTACCGTAGTGGTCCTAGCCATTTCGGAGTACCAAGACCGGCGGGGTTCGACAGATTGGAGTGTTTAGCGATGTCAGCGAATCAGACCGCACCCGAAAAGAAGTCGTTGCGCGAACGATCCTTCAAGATCACCGAGCATCCTCGTTACAAGTGGGTCGTCCTCTCCAACACCACTCTCGGAATCTTGATGGCCACCATCAACTCGTCGATCGTGCTCATCTCGCTGCCAGAGATCTTCAACGGCATTAAGTTAAACCCACTCGCACCACAGAACACCTCTTACTTCCTTTGGGTGTTGATGGGCTACCTCGTAGTTACTGCGGTCATGGTTGTGAGCTTTGGTCGGCTTGGGGATATGTATGGGCGCGCTCGCATGTACAACATGGGGTTCGCCGCCTTCACCATCTTCTCTATCTTGCTCTCTATCACCTGGATGCACGGGAGTGGCGGTGCTCTCTGGCTGATTGCGATGCGACTTGGCCAAGGGTTAGGAGGAGCGTTGTTGATGGCTAACTCCGCAGCGCTGTTGACTGATGCCTTCCCCTCCACCCAACGTGGGCTAGCACTTGGAATCAACAACGTCGCAGCTATTGCGGGTTCATTCCTCGGCCTGATTATGGGTGGGTTGTTGGCCCCAATCTCATGGCGAGCCGTCTTTCTAGTGTCGGTTCCCTTTGGACTAATCGGCACCGTATGGGCTTATCTCATGCTTCACGACTTAGGCAAGAAGACAAAGGCAAGGATTGACTTTATCGGTAACCTTGTCTTCGCCATCGGTCTGATCTCGATTCTTGTCGGCATCACCTATGGCCTGCAGCCCTACGGTGGCCATACCATGGGCTGGACGAATCCAGGCGTACTAGCCGCCCTTATTGGTGGTGTCTTAACCCTGGTTAGCTTTGTCGCAATCGAACTAAAGCGCCCGGAGCCGATGATGAACGTACGACTATTCAGGATTCGCCCTTATAGCGCCGGTAACCTGGCGAGTCTGCTCGCCTCCCTTGGCCGTGGTGGCATGATGTTTATACTCATCATCTGGCTACAGGGGATCTGGCTACCCGAGCACGGCTACTCATACTCGTCTACCCCACTCTGGGCAGGAATCTACCTTGTTCCACTCACCATTGGCTTCTTGGTTGCCGGACCAGTATCTGGCTACCTCTCTGATCACTTTGGTGCACGACCATTTGCAACCGGCGGGATGGTGGTGGCAGCCCTATCCTTCATCCTCTTGATCTACCTCCCGGTCAACTTCTCCTATCCAGTGTTCGCCGCACTCCTTCTCTTGAATGGGCTAGCGATGGGGCTCTTTGCCTCCCCGAATCGCGCTGGCATCATGAACAGCCTCCCGGTAAATGAGCGTGGAGTCGGGGCCGGAATGGCAGCGACCTTCCAGAACTCGGCCATGGTGCTCTCCATAGGAGTCTTCTTCACGCTGATGATATTCGGCCTCCAAGCCTATCTACCTCATGCCCTGCTGACCGGACTGACACATCAACACGTCCCATTCCAGGTGGCCAAAGGAATCTCGGCACTACCGCCGGTAAGTCTGCTCTTCGCAGCATTCCTCGGATACAACCCGATCGCGAAGCTGATCGGCTCGTCGATACTTAGCAAGCTACCGAGCAAGAACTCGCACTATCTGACCGGACGCATCTACTTTCCGAACTTAATCTCACACCCCTTCGGGCATGGCCTCACCGAGGCTTTCATATTTGCAGCGATCGCATGTCTCGTTGCCGCTGTCGCATCATGGCTTCGTGGAGGTAAGTACACAGCTAGCGACATAGATCCAAGTTCGCCTTCCAACGAGGAGTACGAGCGCGAGCTCCAAGGGTCCTCCCCGTCAACAGCCGCTCCGGTCTCAGCAGCGAGTCGAACCCAGGGTTTAGACCCAGGCAGTAGAGGGCTCACCAGCGACTGACATTCAGCACAGATAAGTAGGGCGACGGTTGGCTTGCACGCCGGCAACTGTCGCTAGGATCGATGCCGTGCTAGCAGCGGTGCTCATAGTCGAGGACGACCCCTCTATCGCGGAACTCCTACGGGCCTATCTAGAACGAGACGAGTTCTCTCCAATTGTGGCAACCACAGGAGAGAGTGCGCTCAACCTCTTCGAGGAGGAGCGACCGATGGCGGTCATTCTCGACCTCAATCTCCCAGGTGTGCTCGATGGCCTCGATGTATGCCGCTTGCTTCGCAAACACTCTGACGTCCCTATCATCATGCTCTCCGCAAGAGACCAGGAGTTTGATCGCATCTTTGGACTCGAGATTGGAGCTGACGACTACGTCACCAAGCCATTCTCGCCTAGAGAGTTGATAGCACGATTAAAGGCCATACTCAGGCGTACGCAGCTCACCCCCAATTCCGCGACCAACGTCGAGGTTCTCGGGGCAATTACTTGGAATCAGCAGCGTCGAACTGCAACTCTTGGAGATCTAGTGGTACCACTGACCAACCGGGAGTTCGACCTGTTAGGCTTCCTCCTCACTCACCGTGGCGTGGCACTCTCGCGCCGCCAGCTCCTCGATGGCGTATGGGGACCCGAATGGTACGGAGACGATCGGACAGTTGACGTCCACATCCGTCAATTACGTCGCAAATTCGGCGACTCGTTGCCTATAACCACAGTATGGGGGGTTGGCTATCGCTTGGCATAGTCCAAAAAGTATACGCACCACGCTCCGATTTGGCCTACTCACTACCGCAATTGTCACCGTCCTAATCGGAGGGCTCGGGACCCTTTTCATCAGTAGAGAGGTCGCTGTTCACCAGACTCAGGCCTTTCTACTGAGGACCGCAAGCGCACTCGCACTCCTCTTCCAACGCGTAAATCACCGTTTTGTTCGTCCGTTTCTGGTGACCGCTGGAGTCGGTCATCTGCGACTCATTCCACTCGCCGAGAGCGGTCGACCACTTGTGTCTCTTCCGCTCCCCCTCAAACAACACTCGATCAACTGGCAGATCCTCCACTCCGGAGGTTATCAGTCCGGCGTCATTGGCAATGAGGTCTTTATCGCATACCCGGTCACAACTACGCAATCCTTCAACACTCGGATAGCAGGTGTCCACGCCCACAAGTTCGCACTCCTCTTGACTCGTCCACTGCCATCGATAGTAGGACCGGTCCTGTTTGTGGTAGCTGCTGTAGTCATCACGGCGATCATCGCCGTCGTGATCTCTGATCGTTACACCGCCCACATCTCCAAGACATTAGATCGCCTCGTGAGTCGAGCAAACAGAGTTGCCAGCGGCCACCTGGACGACCACGAGCCAAGCGGTGAACCAAGAGAGGCGGAGTTCGCCGCCCTAGACCTAGCCATCTCATCGATGATCGACTCGCTGCGCGCCGCTAGTGAGATCGAATCAACCTATATTCTCGCTATCTCCCATGACCTTAGAACCCCACTGACTTCCATCCGGGGCTTCGCAGAAGCGATCATCGACGAAGCCATCTCCTCACCAATCGAGGCCGCCCACACCATAGAGCGTGAGGCTCAGCGCATAGAACGGCTGATAAACGACCTCATCGCACTGGCTCGACTGCGTGCAAATGATTATGCTCTGTCTCCGCAGTCGATCAACCTGAACGACCTACTTCGCCACCTACTGGAGGCGGTGTCACCGCGAGCAGAACGTCGCTCGCTACAAGTCGTTAGCTCGCTACCAGCTGATCAAGTCATTATCAACCAGGACCCAGAACGGTTACTCCAACTGCTTGGCAATCTACTCGACAACGCCATAAAGTACGCCAACGATAGAGTTTGCGTCGACCTCAAAACCAGGGATGGAGCAACTCTAGTTGAGATCACCGACGACGGACCGGGAATCCCAAGCTCCACGGCTGAACAACTATTCCACAGTCAACTCAAGCCCACGCCAGGCAGGGACGGCGCCGTAGGCAGTGGACTGGGCTTGCTCATAGTAGGCCGTCTAGCAACGCTAATGGGGATCGAGGTGCGGGCAGACTCCCCGATTAATCAAGCGGGAGGAACCAGATGTGAGGTCATACTCGCCGACACCAACTCTCAATCAATGATTAGCTCATCTCGTGACACGGCCCCAGCCACAGCCGAGCCAGAGAGCAGACCGCGCTGACAACGGTCGAGTTCAGCACTGAGACGTTGATAGGTCTCAGAGATAGCCAGTCCCTCATGATGGAGTCTGCGATGCAGCACCATCATAGGCGACATCGCTCCGAATGTTCGCCCTAGGTAGGTGTCAACCGGACAATCTCTCCAATCATTCGGAAGTCCATCACCATGCTGGTGAACCTCGCGCCAGACATAGGCAAGCGCCCCGAGAACCGACCTGATCCTAGCTCCGAAGACTGATGCTGACTCATTCGGCGACGCCTCCGGGAGGGTAAACTTGGCAAGCCAAGACTCGACCTCCTTGGCCGGCATCGGTTTCGCGATCACAAAACCCTGCGCAAAATCAGCTGAGAGAATCTGCGCGACCTCAAGGAGCTCGAGTCGCTCTATCCCCTCAAAAACCACGGTTCGGTTCGCCTCATGGCCCGCCTGGACGACACCGTCCACAATCGCAAGCGTCGAGAGCGGATGACTCCAAAGGCGCTGAACTATGGAACGATCGAGTTTCACCTGTGTAAACGGAAGGTCGACCAGCCGATCTAGGTTGGAGTAACCAGAGCCAAGATCGTCGATCGCGAACTCAATCCCATCCGCTGCCAACTCCCTGAGGATCTCTGTCGCCTCCGGCGTTAGATGCTCACCCTCTAGGAGCTCGAGCGTAAGCCAGGTGAGATCTCCACCACGACGTTGACGGGCAGCCTCTATTACCTGAGCTAGCCGTGAATCGAGTAGCACTGAGCCTGGCAGATTGATCGAGCATCCCAACTCCAAACCAGCGGCACCCCAGGACTCCTGCAGCGCAGTAGCACGAATCAATGACTCGACAAACAGGTGGCCAAGCTCTCGAGATCCGAATGCAGGCAGAAACTCCCCAGGTTGAGCTAGCCGATCATCGCCTACCTCGAGGCGGGCCAAAAGCTCCGCTCGGGTCACAGTTCCGGTTCGAAGGTCAAGCAACGGTTGCAGATGCTCTCGCAATCCTCCGACGGCTAAAGCCTTTCGATAACGTTGCGCCTTCTGACCGCTAAGCGCACCGACGCTGGACTTATACCTAGTCCAACCTCCCTCGAGACTTCGTTGTAACGCCTCTAGGAACTCCTCAGGAGTCCGCCCATGGAACTGATCCGTGTACGCCCCGTAGATAACGCATAGACCGATGGCCTGAACTCCCACCATAACCGGGATGATGCTCAGTGATCGAAAGCCGAGGCGCTTGATCACTGACCTCCACGGGCGATAACGCTCGGCGGTTTGCACATCACCAACACTCACGATGGCGTTCGTCTCCCAAGCCAACGCACCGTCTCCGGGACCCGTCGGCGATGATGGATCAAAGATCGCCGGTGCCTCCTCTGAACTGCTCATCCAAGATCGCAACTCGGCGGCCAACGCTCCCCCGACATAACGGAGCTCACCATCGTGAGAGTCATAGGAGATGAAGACCACTCCGCGTACCGCTGGCAACCCCGCAACTCCATCAAGGGTAGCGTTGAGGAAAGAGTCCCAAGATCCATGACTCGTCAATGACGCACCCATAGCCCCGGCAAGATAGGTGGCCCGCACACCGGTCATCGCCTCGCGCTCGCCTTCGACAAGCCATTCGAATCGACGCCTCACCACCTCCAACACAAGTCGACGTTCATGACCGGCTATGGCCGGCCCAACGCCGTCGTCGAGAAACGCCGATGGCACCATGGAGCTGGTCAACGACAAGAGTTCTTTGTTGGCACTGGCTACCTCGAGTTCAGCTCCCACAACCTCTAGCTGCTCGCCCATCGTCGTAGGTGTGGCGCTCGGCTCAAGCACCTCACGCAACAGGGAACAATGCAACATCACCCAATCGTTGCTGGCTGAATTGACAGCTGGTATAGAGCTAGTATCGATACGCTCACGAAGTCTGGTCCCGATGACTCCGGTAAGCGTATCCCAGACCATTGAATACCTATCAAGCTGTTGTGCGCTCTCGCTCGACCACGGGTCTTGCTCTAAAGTCTCGGAGACCTCGAGGTCAGATCGGCACAGCCACCAGCGTGCACCAAATGACTTTGAGCCCTTCACGTGATAAAGGGAGCGGTCCGCCTCCCTGAGTAGGCTGTCAAGTGTCTTGGCGTCTCCGGGGTACCTGGCCACCCCCATGCTCGCTCGTACCACGACAGATAGATCTCCGTCGATCACGAACGGCTGAACCAGTGCTCTATCGATGGCATCCGCACACTCGTCCACTCTTGCGGCACTGAGACAGAAGATGAGAATAAACTCATCTCCACCAAATCGACCAACGCTGTGCGAGTCCCCGAGGCAGCTCTGGATTCGACGCCCTAGGTCGTGGAGGAGCTTATCCCCGACTGCATGCCCCCAGGTATCATTCACTAACTTGAAGTTATCAACGTCGATTATCGCGATAGCAAAGGGCTGTGTCAGAGCAGGGCTGGCTGAGATGAGCGACTCGGCTTTGGCCTCGAGTGCAGCTCGGGAAAGGGTCCCAGTCAGAGAATCGTGGTCGAGCTGAAAGGCCAAGGATTGCGTCGCCTCGTGGGCCTCGGTCGCATCCCTTAGCAGTGCTACTATGTTGGCGACGACTCCCGTCCGCTCATCAATCACCGTCGACAGAACGAGTGATCCCCAGAACTGCACCCCATCTGACCCTGTATAGAAGGGAGACTCAATAGCCAGCCTGCTCTCTGGATTCAGCGCAATCTCTTCGAGATAGGCCGCTATCTGTGGGGCAAGGTCTCCGCCGGCAAGCTCAGTTAGCAGGCAATTTGCACTCGCGTTACTCTCGGCTCCAAGCAAGGCGTACCAGACCGAATTCGCCCACTGCAGCGATCCCCACCGAGAAAATATAGCGACACCAGCATCGACAGCCTCTACGGCGGCGGCCATCAAATTACGTTGAATGACGGTTTCGGCACGATCTACACCGATGTCGAGCACTCCAAGGTTGACCCCACTCACTTGAACCTTACCTTCTGGCGTCGGATTCACCACCATTAGATGGCCCTGTCCACCGTATCCACCAAACCCCCAGATGAGCACGTCACCGACCCCATCAACGGATACCTCGGCCCAACGACGATCATGGTCGTCAAGGCCTTGGTTCATCAGTTCCATAGGCCACACTCGCTCGTCGTGGCTACTGCTGGTGTCGACACACCACGGAGAGCCATCACGAGGGGAGAACTGGGTCACAACCTGGACGGCACCGGTGAATACTCTCAACAGCTGGCAGACGTCTAAGAACAAGGTGTGGAGATCGTCATGGTCTAGGACCTTCTGTGTCAAGCTCCGGAGCAGGTCGGCAGCCTGAGCATTGCGGCTACTTCGCATCTGATTTCCCTCAGCCAAAGCGATCAGTTCGACGCCAAAGACGGCCAATCCAACCAGAAGCAACCAGGCCAACCCCAACACAACCATCGGTCCAAAGAATGCTTGGCCGATGGTTTCATTGAGTAGCGCTGGAGAGATCCCGGAGACCAACGTGACACTAGGTGTCGTCCGCGAAACGACAGATAGCGGTATATAGCGCTTTGGTGGAGGCTCTACCGTCATATTGTTGGCCCTAATAGCGATCGTTGGCGCCCCGTGCTGCTCAAGATAGGTCGCCTGTGAGGCGGTGGCATCGAGTGGATTGTCAAGCACTACCTCGCCAGCTACAGCCCCTAAGATATCCCCGTCCCTCCCTCTCACCTGGTAAATTACCTGCTGTTCAAGTTGACCTCGGCTGGCGACCAGATGTCCAACCGCCAAGTGAGAGTATTGGGGCACGGGCAGCACCTCAAGCCTAGAGGATGAACCAAGTGTGCCATAGCTCCAGAGCACACGATGGCTAGGGCCAATGATTGCCAAGCTATGTAGGTCCGGTACGGACCTCACTAAATGCGTAAACACCTGCCCAAGTTGTACACCAGAGAGCGTCTGCGGTGGCGACTGAAAAGCAACATAGCCTACAAAATGAACCTGGGCTACGACCGCATCGAACTCACGAGTAAGACGAGCAGAGACGCTGGCGTTCGCATCCGTAGCCACCGCAATGCTGCTCGCCTTGACCGACTGTGCGATCGAAGCGTGCAGCCATAACCCAGCGATCAGTGCCATGGCGCTGATTAGGCCGACCGCAGCAGCCATCACCCAACTTCGAAGACTCGACACACGCAACACTGATCGTCTGATCACGACACCACAGACCTGACATCAGTACTCTGCTGACAAAACCGGGACTCCTGAACCTGAACTGGAGTCTGAGCAAGTCTGGCGCCGAATGCGAGGAGAGCCAACAGCAGCTGACTACCTGCTTGACTTGTTAGCAAAGTAGACATCCTCACCCGAACCCTATCGGCAACTCCTGTGCATCCTTGATCCGCGTTTGATCTAAACCAAAGCGATAGACTGGATATCCAGATGCAAACGTCACGAACCGACCAACCGGCATCCAACTCCGGAGGCTCAGTCAAAGAACCCACAGGCGCTGAGCTGCCGACCGCCACAGCAGCGGCGACTGCACCAGATCCGGAGTCGACGCTCGAAGTTCCACTCGGCTCACTCGCAATCGAGGGCCCGGATGCAATTCGCTTCATTCAAGGACAGGTCACGAACGACCTCAGCCAATTGACAGACAAAAGGCAGCTCCTCGCCGCGATCTGTACACCCGATGGCAAGCTTGTCACCATAGTGAGTATACAGCAGGTTTCCGCTGACCACCTGCGTCTTATCACCTATTGTGAGCATCTAACCCTACTGAGTGAGCGCTTGCATCGCTTTCGGATACGAGTCAAGGCGGAGATCCACCCCGAAGAGGTCAGTTGGTTGGTAGATGCGGATCCTCGATCCAATCCACTCTGGCCTTTAGATTCCCGCTTGCTTCCAACCACTGACTTGGGCGGTCCAGCCACCCTTGAACACTTCACCCGATCACGACTGGCGCGACTGGCAACTCACCTTCCAGTTGATGCGCCGGCCGACCTCTTGGTCGCTGGCGTACCGGCATTGGTAGCTAACGGGGTGAGCTTCACTAAGGGCTGCTATGTGGGTCAAGAGCTGGTCGCTCGGACCGATTCACGCAATGCCAAACCGCCAATCTCGCTATTTGTCTGTAGGTTCACACCGGACTCGTGCGAGCCCTTCACCAGCATCGCGAGTCTGCCTTTGAACTTGAGCGCAGAGTCTGATAGCAGCGCAGGCGAGGTCCGTGCTCTCCTGGTCGAGGATGCGAGCGTCGTCATCAGTGGCTGGGTCAAGCGCAGGTTTGCGAACCACGTCGGACTTCTAATCGACGGGCTTCCTGAGTTTGCTATCCCAGTCGCACTCGCCCCGTAAGACCTCTGGCGACCATCACCGCCCTGGCTACCGCGGCCGCCTTCGAAACGGTCTCGGCCGCCTCATTCGAGCCAATCGAATCGACCACGATTCCAGCACCTACCTGCAGGTGACAGACTCCCGCCGGATCGACGACGACGGTGCGTATAGCGATAGCAAAATCGAGGCTGCCGTGAGCGCTGAAATATCCGACCACACCTCCATAGACGCCACGCCGTGTGCTCTCAAGCTCGTCAATGATCTGCATAGCCCTGACCTTGGGCGCACCACTGAGGGTTCCAGCAGGCAATGTAGCCTTCAACAGCGAGACGTGACTTACCCCAACACTTAAGCGCCCTACCACCTCGCTAGTCAAGTGGATCACCTTTGCAAAAAGTTCTGGAATCATAAGGTTAGCCACCTCTACGGAGCCAAACTCAGCAACTTTACCGACATCATTTCGCGCTAGATCAACCAACATTATGTGCTCAGCACGCTCCTTCGGGTCCTCCTTGAGCTCCTCGATGTAGCGCGCATCTTCGTCATCGCTCGCCCCTCTGGGACGGGTACCAGCGATGGGGCGAACCATCACCGATCCGTTGCGATCAGCGGTGACCAGTGCTTCGGGTGAACTCCCAACCACAGTAACCTCGCGTGCCTGGAGTAGGTACATATAAGGACTTGGGTTGGTAATACGTAATGCCCGATAGAGCGAGAGGGAATCAGCAAGCAGTGGGAAGTCGAAACGACGTGAGAGCACAACTTGGAAGATATCACCTGCAAGGATATACTCCTTGGCACGTTCAACGATCGCCTCATAGGAGACGGTTGAGGCGTCGTCGAGCAACGCACGTTCGGCTCCTTGGGGGGTGGAGATCAAGTTTGGTCCCAAGTCCGAGCGAATCTGGCAAAAATCATCCGCCAGCTGCTTTAAATCTGCAGTAGCTTCGTCATACTGGTCACGCCTATCGCGCCCCGGATCAAGAAGGACGTTGACCACCAGGGTCACCGTCTGGGACCAGTGGTCAAAGACTGCAAGTTCACCGACGAGGTTAAGGAGTACATCTGGCAGCTCGAGATCATCGACAACCGTCTCGCCAACCGTGGGTTCGATCTCACGAACCACGTCATAACCAAGATAACCGAGTAGTCCACCCGCAAAAGGAATCGGATCCAGCGGCTCCATCGAGAGAGCCGCGGTCAGCCGTTCAAGGTAGTCAAAGATCCCCTCCCCGTTCACTGGCTGCACCGGCAGATGGCCAAGGGTCTCGATCGATCCATGACGCACCACTACTCGGCCCAACGGAGAGCGACCAACGAAAGAGAAGCGCGACCATCGTCCTACCTGATCGACTGACTCAAAGATAAAACCGTCACCGTCAGCCCCAACGAGGGCATCAAAGGCAGCAACCGGCGTAATCGTATCGACCAACAACGTCTGTGTTAGTGCCACCAGCGAGTGCTTCTCCGCCGATCGCTGGAACTCGTCGAAGCTCATTTATCCAACTCGCTAGCGGCCAGCCCTCTGGTGAAACAGCTGTAGCTCCCCGTGTGGCAGGCACCGGACCCATGTTGTCGAACCCGAAGGAGCAGAGTATCGGCATCACAATCGACGTCGATGCTCACAACCTCCTGGGTGTTACCAGAGGTTGCACCCTTGTGCCAATACTCCTTACGCGAACGTGAGTAGAACCAAGTCTCTCCATCATGCAGCATCCGGTCAAGTGCCTCCCGGTCAACATAGGCAAGCATCAGTACCTGTCCTTGCTCATCAACCACGATCGCCGGCATCAGACCTCGATCATCGAAAACAAGGCTCTCCATAAGCTTGTCGTCATAATTCATTCAGCACTCCTCACTCGGCGCCTGCCATCCTCGCCGATCATTAACGCGACGAACCCACACATCATTCAGCCAAGCAGGTTAGAGGTAAAGTCCAGTTCCGGAGTCGATCCGATCGGAGGCGACAGCGTGTATATCACGTTCGCGAAGGATGAGGTACGTCTCCGCCTGGATCTCCACCTCAAACCTATCTTCAGGCGAAAAGAGCACCAGATCACCCTGTTTGATCGTCCTGACAGCTGGCCCGATAGCAACGACCTCCGTCCAGGTAAGGCGCTTAGCCACCTGAGCGGTAGCCGGTATCAGTATCCCCGACCGCGCCGTACGTTCACCTTCGACGGAGGGGACCTGAACCAACAATCGATCGGCGAGCATGGTGATAGCTTGCTTTTTTGGTCCTAGTTCACTCATTGCACTCTCTCTTCATAGATCTAATTCATCCTTCACTCGAACCTCGACTCCAGCATCGCGAAGGTAAACCTTCACCTGATCAATAGTGAAGGTTCCAAAATGGAATACGCTCGCAGCAAGTAAACCTTGGACCTTGAGCCTGGCTCCAGCCAAAAAATCCTCAAGGCTCCCTACCCCACCAGAGGCGATGACTGGCACATCGGTCTCGGCGAGTACTTTGGCATAGAGTGCTTGATCATAACCTCCGAGGTGGCCATCCCGATCCATCGAGGTCACCAAGAGTTCGCCAGCACCTTCGGCCTGCACACGCTCGAGCCAAGCCGACAGCTCGATCCCGGTCGGACGGGTTCCACCATGAGTAACCACTTCAAAGCCGACCTCATTTCGGCGTACGTCTATAGCCACAACCACACATTGGTCCCCGAAGACGTCAGCAATCTCCCTAATAAGTGTCGGATTGCGAACCGCCGCAGAATTCACAGCAACCTTGTCGGCGCCCATCCTCAAGAGAGCGCTCGCCACCGAGAGTGAGTCGACCCCGCCACCGACGGTAAAGGGTATGAAGACGCGCTCGGCTACTCGAGCGACAAGATCGACGATGGTTGTGCGATCCGATCGAGTAGCAGCAATATCTAAGAAGACGAGCTCGTCAGCGCCAGCCTCACTGTAACCACTCCCCATCGCCACTGGATCTCCGGCATCTCTCAGCTCGACGAAGGAGACTCCCTTGACCACTCTGCCATCGGCAACATCTAGGCACGGGATAATTCTTACCTGTTGCACGCCTGTAACCCCTCTAGCACAGAGAGCGTTCCTCGGTAGAGCGCGGTTCCAACGATTGCCCCCTCCAGGTAGCCGGCCCCAGGAGCAATTGCAGCGAGATCCTCAAGGTCCTTCACGTCCCGGATTCCTCCGGAGGCGATGAGAGCGATGGGATAAAGTGTCACTAGATGCCTGTAGAGCTCCAAATCCGGTCCACTCGCCATCCCGTCTCTAGCCACAGGCGTTATCAATTGGGTCACGAAGCCCGCTTGAGCGAACTCATCTACAGCCTCCTCAAGTTGAACACCGCTGGTTCGTCGCCAAGCGTCAACCACAACCATCGGCTGAGCCTCTTGCATACGAAAGTCAAGTGAAACCACCAACTTGGGGCGCAGCTCTAGATCGATGTCTCTAACCCAGCTACCAGGCTGCAATGCTGACGTACCGACGATAACACGGTCAACCCCTAAGCTGAGCAGAGTTGAGACCATACCCAAATCGCGTATGCCTCCTCCTAGTTCAACCATAACATCGTGTGCCCGTGTCAAGGAGATGCATTGGCGAAGCGTTGCTAGGTTGCTTCGGTCCTCGGGATCTCTAGCTGCATTGAGATCAACTAGATGCAAGCCATCGATCCCTTGTATCAGCAACCGCTCGATCACCTCTATCGCGGAGCCAAAGTTGGTAGATTTCGCGTAGTCACCTTGTGAGAGACGGACCGCCTGTCCATCGAGCATATCTATCGCAGGTAGAAACCTCATCGGCTATCCGCCTCATCGGTCAATGCACTAGCAAGAATATTAAGGCCAGTATGCGCAGATTTTTCGGGATGGAACTGCACTCCAAGCAACGACCCACGAGCAACCGCCGCCACATAGCGGGTGCCATAGTCCTCCCAGGCGACGGCATCCACGCTCTCTCGCACCGCGAACGAGTGCACGAAGTAGACCCAGGGATCATCGGGTACAGCTGCAAACATCATCGATCGCGGTTCGTCGATGATCAGCCGGTTCCACTGCATCTCAGGCAGGCGCACATCTGGTCGCATGCGCTCTACCCTTCCGGGGAGGATGCCAAGACCAGGTTCGCCGGACTCGTCCGAACCCTCAAACAGCAGCTGCATGCCGACACAGATGCCGAGCAGCCACTGACCGGCTTGCACTCTTTGGATGATCGCGCTCTCGAAGCCAGCCTCTCTAAGCCGCGATGCACAGGCTCCAAAGTGTCCCACTCCGGGGAGGATCGCCCGCTCGAATCCGTCTAACTGACTAGGGTCACGGACAAGAATTGCCCGATGTCCAAGATAGGACAGCGCGTTCGAAAGCGAGCCGAGATTACCTATGCCGTAGTCAAGCACCGCTACATCCATGATAGACACCACATCACAGGCGAGCGCAAGGCTAGAGCGCAGCCGCCAACAACGCGACGGCGGCTAAGTGTCTGTCTCGCGACGCAATAGTAATCGTCATCCATCAAGGAGACCCTTGGAGCTCACAACAGCATCTGAAGTTACGCGAGTCGCATCGTGAACTGTTTTTGCAAACCCCTTAAATGTGGCCTCGAGTTGATGGTGGGTGTTGCCGTCAGCGAGAGAATGTACATGCAGAGTACACCCACCATGACGGGCAAATGCAGCTAAAAACTCCTCAGCATGTTCGACGTAAAAGGCCGGTGTCCCAAGAGCCAAAGAACGATTACCGCCCAACTCGACAACCGCCATCCCACGGCCAGAGATATCGATAGCCACTCGAATCAACGACTCATCGAGGGGCACGGTGCGATCGGCAAAGCGCTCTAACCCCAACCTGTCACCAAGAGCCTCTCGAAAGGCCTGACCCAACGCAATGCCGGTATCCTCCACCAGATGATGAGCGTCGACCATCCAATCACCAGTTGCCTCCACCGAGAGTCCAAGACCGCCATGTACCCCTAGTTGGCTCAGCATATGGGAGAAGAATGGCACCGGTGTAGAGATGGAGACATCTCCACCATCGAGATCGATGGCCACCACCACCTGGGTCTCATGCGAGCTACGCTGTACCGTCGCTGATCTCAACCTAAAACCTCCTCAAGGGTAGTTATAAACCGCGTATTCTCCTCAGGTGTCCCAATGGTAACTCGCAGAGCATTCCCGACACCAGACCACTGACTCGCATCCCGAACTAGTACAGAACGAGCGACAAGCTGCTCCCACACGGTATGGGCATCGTTGACCCCCATGTCAACCAGGATAAAATTGGTCGCCGACGGATATGGTGCGAGACCCAGTGACCCCAACCGGGCTCCCATCAAGTCTCGCTCATGCGTGACCATGTGCACCATCGCAGTTAGTTCTTGGTACCAGTCGAGGGCGGTTAGCGCCACCATCTGCGTCAACGCCGATAGATGGTAGGGCAAGTAGATTGCGTAGAGTACCTCGATAACTGCTGGATCTGCGACTACATAGCCAAGACGAAGACCAGCCAACGATAGCGCCTTGGAGAAGGTGCGTACTAACGCGACGTTCTCACCACTCCATTCCGGGATCTGACGCAGATCAAAATCATGGTATGCGCGGTCTACCACAAAAAACTGGTTTGGCCTCGATGCAGGGAGCGACCGAAGTTCAGCCGGCTCAACCATGCCGGTCGGATTGTTTGGATCACAGATCACGACCAACTCGGCATCAGGATCAACCAGTCCGGCATCGACAGAACCGCTTCGATTACGGCGGCCATGTAGCAACTCCGTCCTCGTGGTAGCGGCGATCTGTGCGTACATTCCGTAGGTGGGAGCGGCGATCCACACGTTGCGCCATGGACCTCCGTAGGCGAGGAAGATCGCCTGCAATACCTCATTTGATCCATTACCGACGAAGACAGCCTCAGCACCGACTCCATGGAGACTACCGAGACGACTACGCAGCTCCCGTGCCTGACGATCGGGATATCTATTTAACGACGAACCGACCACACGGCTGGCGACATCTCGGAGAAACCCATCAGGAGGAGCCAACGGAGACTCATTGGTGTTTAGACGAACCTCGACATCGAGCTGCGGGGAGTGATAACTGCTCTGAAGTACTTGAGGAAGCGATGGGGAGAGCATCACGACCTACGCCTGATTGCAATCGACTCGGCATGCGCGTACAGGCCCTCCACCTTGGCGATCTCCTCGACCGCCCAACCAAGCTCATCGATGGCCGATGGACCTATGAGCACCGTATGCTGGCGTCGATAAAAATCTTCAAGCCCAAGTCCGCTGGCGAAACGGGCAGTGCCATAGGTAGGCAATACATGCGAAGGACCGGCCACGTAATCGCCGAACGCCGCCGTCCCATCGATACCAACGAAGGTCACTCCAGCACTTTTAACGAGAGCGGCATCCTTCTCTCCATCTTGGTAAAGCAGCTCGAGGTGCTCTGGAGCAATCAAGTTGGCAAGCTCCAATGCCTGCTCTCGCCCACGAACCAGCGCTGCATAGCCGTTGTTGGCCAACGTTGAACGGATGGCCCCAAGCCGTGGAGCCGAGTCCACATAAGCTACCAGAGCGCGGTCGACATCATGGAGATACTGCTCGTCCCATGTCACCAACCATGCCAGTCCGTGTGGTCCATGCTCGGCCTGGACCGCCAAATCGAGTGCAGCATAACGCGGATCAACAGAAGGATCAGCGATGACAACCACCTCTGATGGCCCAGCAAAGGAGGATCCTATGCCGACATCGAGTGCAACCTGTGCTTTGGCTAGAGCCACATAGAGATTGCCCGGCCCGGCAATGGTATCCACGCGCTCAATACTCTCGGTACCATAGGCGAGTGCCGCGATAGCCTGTGCGCCTCCAATTGGGTAGACCGCCTCCACGCCTGCGACAAAGGCAGCCGCCAGCGTCGGCGCGTCCACCGATCCCTCAGGCGAAGGCGGTGTGGCTACCACGATATGCTCGACGCCGGCCACGGCGGCTACGGTGGCAGTGTGTAGCACGGTCG
The DNA here is from genome assembly GCF_000949255.1 of Ferrimicrobium acidiphilum DSM 19497. NCBI lineage: Bacteria > Bacillati > Actinomycetota > Acidimicrobiia > Acidimicrobiales > Acidimicrobiaceae > Ferrimicrobium > Ferrimicrobium acidiphilum. The sequence goes on from NZ_JXUW01000025.1 coordinate 45,101, forward strand.
AAGGATAACGAGCGCTCCCACCTGGGACATAACAGCCTGCTGAACGCACCGGTACGTTCCTGCGTACAACAGTTATGCCGTCCGCCGAGACTCGCGATGACGTAGGTACCTCCGCCTCGTAGACCTGTTGGATACGTCGATGAGCTACAGTCAGCGCCTGGGCGAGTTCGGTTGCTAGCGAGTGGAAGGCCTCCTCCATCTGCTCTCGCCCGAGCACCAAGGACACCGGATCCACACCATCTAGCTCCTTGGTTAGCGACCGAAGTGCCACATCACCCTCAGCACGAACTTGAGCAATGATCTGACGTACGCGGCCAACCGTCTCTTCGTCGGGAGCCGCTGGCCGTGGGATGTCATCGACCGTCAAGGTCCCCTGACGCATGCGCAAATCGACGGTCGTTAAAGCGCCACTTTGATCTGTCAAAGTCATCTTCTCCATCCAGGCTCCTTGCCACTCATCTAATCGAAAGTCAGGATATCACTTGGTGAAAGTGTAGGTACTCCAGCCTCTCTGGACGCTCAATCCATCTTTGTCTCAGCATCACCACACAGCCCCCGCGCCAAAGACGGCGACTAGAGTTCCGCCCGAGCTCGAGGGTTACTAGCTTAACTGGCAGGCTCGCCGAGAGCTCTGACCGATGCTGGAACCTCAGCAACCACATTCAAGTCAGGTGCCGGCAGGATTGATCTAAGCCTCCGACCCTCTAGAACGACCCCTGCCCAAACCGCACTCGCCCGATCGTCCGGTCCGTCATTTGGCCAGCCGTCGGAGATCTTCAACGACCACTCCTCAATCGGCAGGCTAAGTACCATCGTCTGCGCAATCTCTTTCTCGGTAGGCTGTCGAATCTCGGCAGTTCGTCCCGGTATGAGTTTCTCGGTCATAACGGTCAGAGCCCAGAGCTTTCTATCGTCGGCCACCAGTTGCGGAGTACCAAAGATGACCGCGGAGTGATATCGGATACTCGACTCAAACGCACTGCGCGCGACGATAATCCCATCAACCTGGGTTACGGCGACAGACACCTGATTCCCTTTTTTAGCCAAACGCATCCACCCCGACGCTACGGAACCGTGCATAAGCAACTGGCTCTCAAAACGTGCAATGGCGGTGGGAATAACGAGCGGCCCGTTATCTGTCTGGATCCCTACATGTCCAACCATCTGCGTATCAAGCAACCGGTGCAGTTCCGCAATATCGTCAGACCCACGGTGGCGCTCTCTAGTAAGGTCGGTGCGTGCCATCGGTTAAGCTTACCCGTTGGTCACTCTGATTGGCGAACCTGTGCCCGACCGGTTACGTCCATAGCGCAACACGGCTGCGGGCTTGTCCACCACTCGCTGTTAATCTCCCGCGCATCGAGAGGATGCTCTTAGGTGCAAACAGCGATCGAACCCGACGAGCTAATGTCGACACAGCTACGAGCCGATCAGCTCTCGCGCCTATCCGGTCACGCACAGGACCAACCGCTGTGGATCGAAGGTCAGTTGCCATCCCAGCTCCGGGCATCGACAACAAAACTAGTGATACTAGCCAGATCGGCAGCCAGTTCGAGTTGCACCAACCGCTGCTCGCGTGAGAGAATCAGACCTCTCTATGACAACATATATTCGATGTCCTCAGGAGCCTCAAGGTAACGACTAGCAAGCCTCTCGGTATCATATCCAAAAGTTGACCTCGAGAGACCGGATACAGACGCATGCGGATGCGAGTGCAGCCACGCTGTCAACAGTAGTCTTCGATATATCACCAATGAGGGCACAAGCTTGAGCATCGTCATGTCCAGATCTAGAATCCGCTTATAGCCAGTCATCCAACCCTCAATGAGCGCTAACGATTCTGGTCTAGCCTCATAAAACGAGAGCGCCGTAACAGCGTCATAGACAAACCAGCCAAGACCACAGTCGTCAAAATCGATAATCCCAACCAAGTTCGAATCGACCAGAAGAAGATTCGCCGCACGCAGGTCAGCATGGATGAGTCCGAAGCTCTGCGTATCTCGCGATGCTGTTCCAAGACGCCGATGCATCTCCTCGTAGGCGGCACCAAGACAATCGAGCAAGTGCTCATCATCCTTAGCGACCCCCAACTGCCAAGCTCCCCATCGCGGTGTGGATCCCTCGAAGGCACTTAGATCCCATGTCCATCGTGAGTCCGGTTCCCAATCATCGAGTTGGCGAGACTCTTGGACGCAGGCATGAAGTGTCGCAGTCACCTCTCCGAGCTGAGGAGCGATACGCACCATATCTTCATGGGTGGCCTCAATGCCCTCGATCAAGGAAAACAGCACATACGTCCCATCCGACGCCATCAGAATCTCGTCATCTGAGCTAGTAGAGAAGACCTCTGGAATGGCTGCCCCGATAGCCGCAGCAGCCAGTCGCATGAACCCTAGTTCTGCACGGATACTTCTAACATTGGAGTACCCGTCACGGTAGCGGCGCAGGGCAAAACCACCCGCTGGACACCGAAGCAACCAGGTGGTGTTCTCTGAGCGCTCGACCCTCACAACCCGCGCACCGGTTAGAAACGGCCACGCCCGCTGCAACTGACTCCAGTTCATCGAATCACTCTATGCGCCTCCATGTATATCCTTATCATCAATGCCGGTACATCGATCCACCAGATCAATGCATTTGGGCTCTAAAATTAGTTTTGGGTGGCCACTTCCCCGCACCGACCTGGATTAGAAACCAGCTAAGCGCCAAGCCGGCGTCAGCACACCAGCACCCAAAACTTAGACGTCCGCTGCGAAGATCAGCGATGAATTGTTGGTATTGTGTCGGTTGTCGCCAGTCGCCACGACGATCTGCTACCTCAGCAACTAAGCTGTGGATAGAGCAGCGCCACTGGCAGGCCAACCAGTCACAAAGCTATCTAAAGTCAGCTCACACCGGCAGTGTTTCACTGCCAACAACTCAATAGACCCTCTAGATCCTACAGCAACATCAATGGCAAAGGACGACCATGCATTCTGGAAGATCAGCTATCGCTCGAGTTACAGCGGTAGTCGTGACCTGGCTCTATTGACATTCATGTGGATAAACTCGCCCTTTCATAGGGTAACTTCAAGTCAATCGGTCCACAAGCTAGCATCACCAGTGCGAGGGTAGCCTTGGCGGAGTGAAACCCATACGAGCGGGCAATGATGGAGCGAACTTTGGTGTTGAGTCCCTCGACCCTTCCATTGGATACCCCAAGTCTGATGGAGGCAAGTATCCCGTCTCGATGAGTTCGGATGGTCTTTGAGAGTCGGATGAAACTCGATAGTCGTGAGCGTGAGGCTCGCTTGCACCAGTGATCGAGCATCTCATTCACCTCGTCGATCTCGAGGTCACCAGCAAAGATCGCCCGTAAGGACTCCTTCATCTCATAAGCTCGCCATAGGGCTCCCCCTCGTTGTTTGATGGCTAAGAGGGCTAGTCCTTGACGCTTGGTTAGGGTTCCTGGATTCTTCAACAGTGCCCACCGTGCCCCGGCGAACTTACGGGCAAAGGTAGGAGAGGGAAGCTTTCTCATCTCCCGCCAGAGATCCTTGCGTACCTCCTCTAGGGCCTCGGTTCCCAACTTAACCACATGAAAT
>NZ_JXUW01000026.1 GCF_000949255.1 Ferrimicrobium acidiphilum DSM 19497
AACTGGTCGGGCAAATGGTACTGCCTCAGTGATCACCCCGTGGGGTTGGACACCGGAGTCGTCTCAGCTGGCACGAGAGCCACGTCTGGTGAATCCCGATGTCGAGGTGTCTCCATCGGGAGTCGAGCGTTCTCGTGTCATAACAGGACCGGGTCGTATAGGAGCACTTAGGGCATACCAACCGCGATCGGGTAAGCCTGAGCTTTACCAGCAGTTCGTGTGGACGAACTAAAACCTCGATGACGGTGACACTGCGAAGGCCCAGCATCTGCTTAACTAGAGAGGTAGCGCGCACGGTTCTGAACTCCTTTTTGATGGGTTTCCAACACCAAATTTAGAGCTCAGAAACCGTGTGCGTTTCTTATGTGGCTACTTCAGCCTCAAATACCCCCACTGAACTGGGGCTATGGATCAGATCCAGGCCAAATCTATCCACATGAATGTCAATAGAGCCCGTGACCTCTGGCCTTCTCTCGGCCGCTGGCGGTGCTGTCTGGCCGTATCTGATCCTTTACCTCCATTTCTCACGGAATATTTCGACCCCCTTAGCTGGGAGCGTCGTCGCCATGGAGGGAGTTGCTACCCTCGGTGGGGCACTCGTAGGTGGTGTTCTAGTCGACCGTTTTGGAGCGCGAAATACGGCTACTCTAGGGACTTTCGTCGAAGTAATTGGATACCTACTTGTGTTCCTAGCACGGACACCCCCGCTATTTTTTGTCGCATCACTCGTCTTTGGCTTCTCGAACATTCGTTACTCTGCTCGCAACGTCGCCACCGCCAATGCGCTGCCGGCGGATCTCCCAGCCGCAAAGTTCTTCTCCTACGACTTCATGGCCTCCAACGCTGGCTTTGCCGTCGGCACCTTGACAGGGGGTCTCTTTATCAACCTTCATCGTCCGTCCACATTTCTTGATCTTCTCCTGCTGGGGATGGGGTGTGGAATCCTCGCAGCATTCGCCTTCGTCCTCCTCCCCAACGACCGCCATGTGAGCGATCACCCTGTGGAGCCAAGCTATCGCGAGGCCCTGACCGATCCACGGCTAAGACTCTTCCTAGTCTTCGCGGTCTTCCTCTCATTTACGAGCTACGCCTCATTTGACACCGGGATCCCTGCACTAATCGGGATAGCATTACATAAATCACCACAGGTGATCGCGATAGGGTTTGTCATAAACCCGGTGCTCATCGTCTTGTTGCAGCGGCCGGTATACGGGCTAATCAACAAGATAGGCTTTCGTCGAGCATTAAAACTCACGGCGCTAGTGTTTGGCATAGCCTGGCTCATCCCTCTAGTAACCGTGTTTGCGCACACCACAGTCTTCGTCCTCGCCGATCTGGCGGTGTTCGCAGCCATCTTCGGCTTTGGAGAGATGTGCTATTCTCCGATTAGAACCCCTGTACTTCTCGCTCTGGCACCAAAACGCCTGCGTGGACGCTACTTCGGCCTCAGTCAGTTTTCACGAGCTCTGGCCAACGTCATTGGACCAGTGACCGCCACCGAAGCGGTGGGACATGGCCTAGCCTACATTTGGCTCGGAGGACTCTTCGCGCTGGGTTCTATGAACGCAGCCATCGGCAGCAAGCTCGGGCGCCAGGTGGAGGAGGGCAGCCAGCAGTCGAACGCCGAGGAGCCAACGGTCCAGCACGACAACCCTATGGAAGGGTAACGTAACTGGGGTCAAGTTCAGCAAGAGTGCGCACACCGAGGAGAGCCATCGTACGCCGTATCTGGCTCGTGAGGATCTCGATTACACGATCGACTCCCGCCTCTCCGCCCGCCATCAACCCATAGAGGTAAGCACGACCGACGAGTACCGCCTTCGCCCCAAGGGCGATTGCGGCGACGACGTCCGCGCCATGGGTAACACCCCCATCGATGTAGATCTCCATCTGAGAACCAAGCTCCTCAACGACGGTACCAAGAAGTCGCAGCGGAACCGTCGCACGGTCGAGCTGTCTACCGCCGTGGTTGGAGAGTACTATCGCGTCCACTCCAATATCCGCAAGCGACACGGCATCCTCGAGGCGTTGAATTCCCTTCACGATCAGCTTGCCGCTCCAGTGTTCGCGGAGAAAAGCAAGGTCATCAATGGTTGCCGACGGATCAAACATCTGGTTGATCAGGGCACCAACGGTGCCCCCGTAGGAGTTCATGCTGGCAAACTCCAGAGCTGGTGTAGTCAAGAGATCGAACCACCATCCGGGATGCATGGCGCCGTCTATGAACGTCCTGGCTGTAATCTGCGGCGGGATCGTCAATCCGTTATAGACATCGCGCAACCGATTACCCGCCACCGGGACGTCTACAGTGAGCACAAGGGCCTCGTACCCACTGGCTTGTGCGCGCCGAAGAAAGTCGAGTCCCGCCTCCCGATCTCGCCACAGATAAAGTTGGAACCACCTTCGCAGCCTCGGTGCAGCAAGAGCCACCTCCTCGATCGAGGTAGTTCCCATGGTGGAGAGGGCATAAGCAATTCCAGCCCGCTCTGCAGCCCTCGCAACAGCCGGTTCTCCATCAGCACGCATCATGCGCGTGAACCCTGTGGGTGCAAAGGCGAATGGCAACGCAGAGCTTGCTCCGAGGAGCTCAATCGAGGTGTCTATGTCTCCTACATCCTTGAGGACACGAGGATGAAAGCTGAGCGATCCAAAGAGCTCGCGTGATCGAGCAAGCGTGACCTCGCTGTCGGCAGCGCCATCGGTATAGTCGAAGACGGCACGCGGTGTCCTGATGCGTGCAAGCGTTCGTAGATCACCAACCGTCTGGGCACGCTCTACCCTAGCCTTCCACATATCCAGGCGAGGCGCGCGCGGTGCTAGCAGAGATCTCAAGGCAACCATGTCTGGGAACTGTCGCTTCATCTATCCAATCTCCTCCTTCTAGCTATGGGTACAACCGATGATGCCAGCTCAACGTAGCGACTGAAGTTGTGCCGCATGCTCTTTCAGATGCTCTATCCCAAACTCAGTGATAATTGCCTCAACGGTCATGGAGCCGCGCTTCGGATGGTCGCCGCGCTTATTGAGTTGCGCTGGCGTGAGGATGCGACACAAGTCAATTGAGGCTGCGGCTCGAAGGTCAATCTCCTGTCGGAGTTCGGGCACCGTCAACCGCGAACTTTGATCTATTCGAATCAGTCGCTCTGGTGATCGCTTCAGGCGTCCAAAGGGTTCATCCGGACCGTGAGCCAACACACGAAGCACCTCTACAAGCCAGTACTCAAGCATCTCAGAGACATGGCCAAGTAGGTGCGCTAGATCCCACTGCTCGCCGGTCTCAGGGTCTGGCGCGGTGGAGCTATCGGCATTCACCTCCGCAACGGCAGCATTAAAACGCGCGAATGCCTCCACAAATAGTTGAGATAGCGCTTCAGCCCCCACCCTTACTCCATCTCTCTCGCATCCAAAACGGGACTCGGAACCCAAAGCCCGCCGAGCAGCTGCGCCCATGGGACAGTTGCAACATTGACGCACGCTCCTCTACGAGCCTCTCGCAACTCAATTTAGGAGAGCAAGCCAGACCAAAGTCAGCACAACCAAGGCATTCACCAACCAAGGCATTCACAACCGACATGCTCTCAACCGGTTCCGGCCCAGGCCCCAATTAGTCCGCCGACACCAGTGTTCTCGCTCTACGAGTTGACCACCGCGTAGCCATGGTGGCTATGTTAGCAGAAAGTGTCCCGACCCGCAAGGAACGATAGACCACAGTCGTGGACTAAGTTACCTTAGGAGCCCGAAGCAGCCGAAAGGACGTTAGCGATGCCATCCGTAAGAGCACTTGTTGTCCGAGAGTCTAGCGATCAACCCACACTCGCTATTGAAGAACTCGATAACTCAGACTTCGTCCAGCGACCTCTTAGGGTACGTGTCGGCTACTCAACGTTGAACTACAAGGACGGAATGGTCATGAAGGGGATAGGACGACTCGTACGTAGCTACCCTCACGTACCCGGTGTCGACCTCGTAGGCGAGGTTGTCTCAGACACCAGCGGCACCTTCACACCAGGTGACTGGATCATCGCAACAGGATTTCGTATCGGAGAACTCTACTGGGGAGGGTACTCCGAAGAGGCATGGCTCGACCCCAGCTGGGCGCTAAAGCTACCCACTACAATCCCTCCGCGACGTGCCATGGGAATCGGCACCGCTGGTCTGTCCGCCATGCTCGCGATAATGGGGTTAGAGACGATGAACGTACTTCCGGGATCCGAAGATCCACTCCTCGTCACCGGAGCAGCGGGCGGTGTCGGCTCTATAGCCACTGCCCTAGCTCATAAGCTTGGCTACCTAGTGGCGGCCTCGACCGGGAGAGCAACAGAGGCAGAGTATCTGAAACATCTGGGAGCTTCATTCATTGTTGCCCGGAGCGACCTCGATACTGGTCCAGAGCGTCCGCTCGAGTCAGAACGTTGGCTTGGTTGCATCGACTCAGTTGGCGGCCAAACCCTTGCGCGGGTGCTAGCGCAGACCAAAAGCGCCGGAGCGATCGCCGCCGTGGGGCTAGCTGGCGGAGCAAACTTTACCTCATCAGTGATGCCATTCTTGTTGCGCGGCGTCTCCATCGTCGGCATCGACTCGGTAAACGCACCTCTTAGTGCACGAGAGACAGCCTGGCAGCGAATCGGGGAACTTCTCGACGCCGAGCTTCTCGATAGTATGATAACCGAGATTGGACTAGACGACCTGCCCACATATGCGGATCGCATACTGCATGGAGAGGTACGCGGCAGGATAGTGGTAAGACTAAACCCGAGTCTCTAGCCGGTTCTCTAGCGCTGTCAGATCGATGGTCAATCGTTCCTGGGTGCCCGTCGCCTCCTTGCGTTGTGCCTTATCGGCATACATCGCCTGATCGGCCTGGGAAAGCAAGGCGGCTAAAGACATGTTCTCGCCCTCGGATGCAGCAACTCCAATAGAGACCGGAAGCCGGCGCGCATCGAAGAGTCGCCTTAGACGGCGCGCTAACTCTTCAGCGTTAGCTCTATCGGTCTGCGGTGCAAGGAGAGCAAACTCATCACCACCGAGACGACCAACAACATCCATCGCACGTAAATTATCTCGTAATGTCCTTGCGAACTTGATCAGGTAATCGTCGCCCGCCTCATGACCGTAGAGATCGTTAACTGACTTGAGTCCATCGAGGTCAAAAAGCAAGATCGCCATAGGTGCTGGATTGCGGGCGAGCCGACTCGCTTCACGTTGGAGTACCTCTAGGAAGCCGCGTCTGTTGAGCAACTGAGTGAGAGGATCATTCGACGCCTGTTCTCCTAAAATCGCAAGCTGGTCGGCCAATGAGCGAACCTGTCGCTCGTAGTCAACTCCCATACTCATCGTGATCTCTATCATCCTACATAGAGCGATCAGAGTAGTCCTAGGGCAGCGTAGCTCACGATTCGAGAAGATAACCGTCGTGAGGTTTCCGTCTCTCGTCGCCTCAAATGGAACTAGATAGAGTGATGCCAACGGCGAGAACCCAATGTAGTCAGAGAAAATTCGCCCAGGGCCATCAGCATCGGCAGGCACAGGACCCGAAAGATCCACAGCATTCTCGAATTCGATAATATCGCCCTCGCGCAGAATCCTTGGAACTACCCGAACCCTCTCGATCATGTACTTCGACTCGAGCTTGCGCGCCACCATAACGCCCATTGCACCAGTTGCTATCATTAGTTGTTCCAGAAGGCTCGCGAGCGCGGTATCGCCACTATTGCCCAGCACGCCTATATTGAGTGAACTTGATCGCTGCATTACACCAACCCCTCGCGAACTGTATCGGTAATTCCCTCGATGGCCTTAAAACTAATTTTGACCGGCAATCCGATCTCCCGCATGACGTTGAACAAGGCAATCTCGGCACCAGACATACTCTCACCAGCAGCGTACTACGATCCGTATCCACCCAGCCGCTATAGCAGTATTGTCCTTTGGGTGGTACTCATGGCCCGTCCACGATATCTGACTGCTTTTTATCCGCCACCTCCTCTCCTGGCTTCGAGACAGTGCCAAAGCCAACGCTCTTGTCAACCACCCCGGCGGACTCAAGTATCTCGAAACTCATCTTTATTGCTATTATTCACCATGGGACATCGCTATGCCCATTCCAATAATTCAGAAGATCTCGACCCATCGACGCCAGTTCAACTGCCTGGTTGTCGCACTTGTCGCCATAGCCTCTATAACACTATGAACGCGCCCACCGACACCGCATTGATTCGCATGGAAAATGCTCAATTAGTTCGCGGTGAAACAACAGTCTTTAGCGGCCTTAGAGCCACAGTTCATACGAGTCAACGACTAGCCATCTTGGGACCTAACGGCATTGGGAAAACCTCGCTTGCCATGGTGCTGGCCGGACGCCTTCGGCTCAGCAGGGGAACCCTGGAACTCTTGGGTATCGACGTACGCAACACCGACATCAGGGCACTCCGTCCAAAGATCGGATACTTCTCTGACGAGCTCATAACGCGGCTGTCGCCGGATATGACTGCACTCGAAGTTGTGGCCCTTGGAAAGTTCTCTGGCCTCCGCAGCGAATGGTTTAAGCTCGACGACGACGATCACGCGGAGGCCAACCATCTTCTGACCCTCGTGGGTCTGGCCAACTTCGGCAGACGCACACTAGATTCGCTCTCCACCGGGCAACGACAGCGCGTCATGCTCGCTCGTGCCTTCAGTGGGACACCTCGCCTAACCGTTCTTGATGAACCTACCTCACATCTTGATCTAGTGGCCAGAGAGCAGATGATAGAGGCACTCGAACGAATCCTTGATGAACATCATCAAGATGGAGCCTTGGTCATGGTCGCTCACCATCTCGAAGACCTGCCTCCTTCTATAACTCATGCATTGCTCATGAGCGAAAGCGGGCAGTGGTACGGCAGCAGTGACGACGTACTAACCTCTGAGACGCTAACTCAAGCCTTCGATCATCCAATTGAAGTGCATAACCTCGCCGGGCGTCGGATTGCAACCGCCCTTCGCACGAACTAGAACTCGGCCGCCAAAGCAACAACCCTGTCGCTGACCGCTCATACAGCTCGCTGGTGTGAGCCGTTATGTCCATCTACCAGTATGTGCTAGACGAAACAGTCGAGCCGCTCCGTGCCAATGGCGGAGGCTAGCTTCGAACCTACAGCAAGGCTGGCTAGGCCAAACGAACTAGCTCGCTCCGATAGCGCTGACCGTTGGCAACATAGAGTGCGACCGCTTGGGCAAAAGCTCCCTTTGACACCCGATCTGGGAAAATCGTAGCTGGAACACCAAGAGCCATCGCAAACGATGGAACTACGGTGTCGTTGGTGACCATTGCGTTTGCACCTACCAGCGCGTGTTCATGGACACGCACACGGTGGAGTACCACAGATGCGGAACCAATCAGGCAGTGGTCCTCAACTATGCAGCCCTCAAGGTGTACCAGATGGCCAACGACGCACTCGGCTCCCACCACCGTCGGCAACTCTGCGGTGGCGTGAATGACGCTACCATCCTGAATGGAGGTCCGATCTCCTACTTCAATTCGCCCATAGTCTCCGCGCAAGACAGCCTTTGGCCATACCGAAGCCTGCTCTCCAATCACCACCGAACCGATAATCACCGCATCTGGGTGTACGAAGGCCGTAGAGGCAATCTCTGGAACTTGACCACCAAGACTGTATATAGGCATGTACCCAGGATATCGAAAAACACCTGCAACCACTGCTCAATACCAACTCAGAATCCAAGATCGCTGCCCATGTCCGACATTGGCTGCTAGCGTAGGCAGCATGGATCGTAATGAACGACTTGCAAGCGCGCTGCAGACCTGGGCCCAACTGGAGAGTCTACATGATCTCACCTATTTCGCAAAAGAATGTCGTGCAAGTTACAAGCAACTTGGCGTTGCCGATTCCTGGGCTCGATACTTCGGCGGCAGGGCAGCTCCTCTGGGTAGAGTTGAGCCCGGGATAGTTACCGCGGTTTTTTACAGTTTTGCAGGCCGTAACGTCGCCGCCGCCATCCCTAGCGTTTGGGAGACCGCCACACCGGATCAGTTTGTCGAGGCTCGTTTTCACGGCCTCATGGCCGCCTGGGACCGAATCATGAACCAATCACCGCTAGCACCAGATCAAGAGGTTGTAGTCAGAGCCGGCCAGATCGCGGATAAGGCTGCAAACAACGGTGATACCTCTGGACATCCCCTCTACGCAGCAAACCTGTCGGTGCAACCACTAGATGACCCAGTATCGAAGCTCTTCCATGCGGCGACCCTCATCCGCGAGTATCGTGGCGATTGTCACAACAATCTTCTAGCCGTCAACCAAATTGGTGGATGTCAGGCACACATTCTGATGGTCGCCATCGGAGCTGAGGAACGCTCGGCTGCACAGAAATCGCGTGGATATACCGATGCTGAGTGGATGGAAGGCTCCGAAGAGCTGATAGCAAGGGGCCTGATCGACCAGGACCTAAACATCACGCCAGAAGGAAGAGCTTTCCGAAGCGAATTGGAGCTACGCACAAACCTCTTAATGGCGACGCTGTTCGACGCAGTCACTGACGCAGAGCTCGGAGAGCTCCAAGCCCTCACTGCGCCGATCGAGATGGCCATAGCTGAGTCCAGCTCGCTACCTGCCTTTACCCGTACCTATGAGCTCTTGACACCCAATTAGCTCGCTACAATAGTCAGCAAGAAAAACACCGCGGCAGTATGCACCGCTCCATGCTGGCGTTACCATCGTGCTGCACTCGCATCGACGCCCAAGTTGGAGTCTGCGTTATCGGCACTGCAACCAACCCACAGCCGTCGCGGTGGCCGAGAGGGTGTTGCCTGAAAGCGGAGGTGAGCCGCGTCCGCAAGCGCAGAGGTCGGATGGCGCATGGGCATCGTCAAGCTAGACGATGTCAGCCAGCGATCACGGCAATCGTCCTTCCACGAGTGCCTCGAACTCAGCCAACACTGCGGGGTTTGCCACTGAATCAGCAGAGGCGACATCTGCCATGCGAGCCCCTAGGAACAGACGCCTAATGGGAACCTCAAGCTTCTTACCATTTAAAGTCTTTGGTATGTCAGATACGAAGAAGATTCGGTCGGGGACATGCCGGGGTGATAGCTGCTCACGAATTGCAGAACGCACCGTTTGGACGAGTTCATCATCCGCTCTGTCGGTTGTGACTAGGAACAAAATGAGCTCACCACTGTGATCGATCGCAGACGTGTCAACCACCAATGACTCCTTGACACCATCGATGGCTTCAACTACTCGATAGAATTCCGCGGTTCCCATGCGAACCCCACCCCGATTCAATGTCGAGTCAGAACGACCGTAGATGACGCTGGCGCCATCCTCGTAAAACGTCACCCAGTCTCCATGACGCCAGACGCCCGGATACTGCGCGAAATAGGCGTCATGGTATCGGTGCCGATCCTGGTCATTCCAAAATCCAATCGGCATGGAGGGCATCGGTTCGGTGATAACGAGTTCACCCATCTTGCCCACCACCGGCTCTCCTTGTTCGTCAAAAGAGGCTACAGCTACGCCGAGCGCGGGTGCCGCTATCAGCCCGGCTCTAGTCGGATGCATCGGAGAGCTCCCAAGAAACGCTGTGCAGACATCGGTGCCCCCGGAGGCTGAGATCAGCTGTACAGGACCGCGAACATGCTGATATACCCAGTCGAACCCATCTATGGTCAACGGAGCGCCGGTGGAACCAATGGCACGAAGTGAGTCTCCGTTGATCAACGACTGAGGATCGACGTGGCCAACCTGTGAGCTTCGCAAAAACGGAGCCGAGACCCCAAAGAAGTTGATCTCCGCTCGATCGATTAATCGCCACAGTTGACCAAGATCAGGGTAACCTGGGGAACCATCGTAGAGAACGATGGATGCACCAACCAGCAGGCCACCCATCAAAAAATTCCACATCATCCAACCTGTTGATGAGAACCAGAAGAATCTACTCCCCTCAGCGATCCCATTCTGGATCTCGAGCACTTTCTTGTGCTCCAGCACTATTCCACCGTGGGAGTGGATGATCGCTTTTGGGATGCCGGTAGTTCCAGAGGAGTACAGAATCCACAAAGGATGATTAAAGGGCACGCGAGCAAAGCTAAGTGGGTGGTCACCTTCGATGGCCTCATCAAAGGTGACGACCTTCCATCTACCCTGCGGAGGGTTCAAAGACGAACCAGCAAATATGACGGTCGTGACCGTTGGCAGCTCCCTTAGGATCGCCCCGAGCGTCTCCCGTCGGTCGATCAGACGACCTCCATAACGGTACTCGCTGACGGCGAGGACTACCTTCGGCTCGATCTGTCGGAACCTATCGACCACCGCCCCAACACCAAAGTCAGGCGACGTGCACGACCATACTGCACCGATACTCGCAGTCGCAAAAAGTCCAACCACAGCCTCATAGATGTTGGGAAGATAGCCTGCCACCCGGTCCCCCACCTCGACGCCTGCCGCCTTCAAGGAGACACCCAGTTGTGCGACTGCGCGCCAAAATTCGCTGGCGTCGACGTGTTCGAGTGCACCGGATTCGTCCGCTAATAGGAGCTCTGCTGGATCACGGAACCGCGCGTAAGCCTCCTCGGCATAGTTCAAGCTGCCATCAGGAAAAAAGACTGAATCAGGCAATCGGCCAATCAGATCACGATCGCCAAGCTCGCCCGTAAACCCACAGAAGCGAGCGACCGAGCGCCAAAAAGGACCCAACTGTGTGATACTCGCCCGATACAGGTCGTCATAGGAACGGCTGGTTACTCCCAGCCGAGGTCCCTCGGCTGCGAAAAATTGCCCCAATGGGCTCGACAGACCTTCGTCGGTAGGTCGCCATAAAATATCACCAACTTGAGTCACGCTTAGTTCTCCTCAATCTCCAAATCCAGCTGGCTTAAGACCTGATGAGCTTTGATCAGTGCACGACGCACCTTGGCGAGCTCCTGCTGTACTTGCTTCACCCTTGTCTGGTCGAGACGCCTAAAGCGCAACAGCTGTGAGAAGCTGACGTCGTCGAGCTGTGATAGCAGATCGTCAATGCCCGCGAGCATGCGATCTCGGCTCTCATCTGCCGGCACTGCTAACGCGATCCTTCTGATCGATCCACCTCATGGATCGAATAGACGCCGGACTGATATCCCTCTCGAAGTACCTTTTTATGAAACTTACCCACCGAGGTGCGAGGAATGGCATCTACAAATGAATAACGCTCGGGTAGCCACCACTTAGCCACCCTAGTGGAGAGGAACTCTCTCAGTTCAGCCACCTCTAGATCGGTGCCAGGCTTGACAACTACAAAAGCTAGCGGGCGTTCGAACCAGCGATCATCGGGAACCGCGATGACAGCAGCTTCAGCTACGGCGGGATGGGCCATGATGGCGTTCTCGAGTTCGATCGAGGAGATCCATTCACCACCCGACTTGATCACATCTTTGGTGCGGTCGACAATCCGCACGTAGCCCTCGGGGTCTACGGTGGCAATGTCCCCAGTGCGCAACCAACCATCATCGAAGTTCTCAACTCCATGTCCACCCAAGTAACCGGCCGTGATCCACGGTCCTCGCACCTCGATCTCCCCGAGTGCCTTCCCATCCCAGGGTTGCACCTGCTGATTTTCTCCAACGATCCGCAGTTCAACACCGGGTACAACCTTGCCAGCGGTCTCTAGATAGTCAACCAAGCGCTCACGAGGGGTCCCCGATGGTGGGATCGCCAAAGTGCATACCGGCGAGGTCTCCGTCATGCCCCAACCGGACACTACCGGGATACCGTACTTATCAAGGTACTCCTGGATTAGAGACCGAGGCGTCGCAGACCCTCCTGAGGTAAGCATCCGCAGGCTTGATACATCTGTCGGATGTTCCTCCAGATAGTGAAGCAAGTCATTCCAGATAGTAGGAACTCCGGATGAAACCGTTGGCCGGAACATCTCGATCATAGATGCGAGTGGCTCTGCCTGAAGAAAGCGGCCTGGCATGATCATGGTCGATCCTGTGAACCAGCAAGCATAAGGCGCACCCCATGCCGCGGCGTGGAACATAGGAACGACGATAAGGGCAATATCACCCTTAGAACCTAAGATGTTCCAACTGCGCTGGCCATAGAGGGGCAACGCGCTAATCGCATGCAGGTAAGTGGAGCGATGCGAATAAACCACGCCCTTCGGGTTCCCGGTCGTCCCCGAGCTATAACAGATCATGGCGGCGTCGGTCTCGACAATATCGGGCCACTCGAAGGTTGGCTCTGCGCCGCTCAAAAACTCCTCGTAGTCTAGAACTCGCAACTTCTTGCTGAGCTCTTCTCGCACCGCTTGATCTAGAACCGCACCCACCACGATCAGGGTTTCAACAGATGGACATCCATCGAGCACCTGTGCCAGCATTGGAAGTATGATGCCATCCACGATGATCGCCCGATCGCCGGCATCGTCAATGACGAACTGAAGCTGATCAGGGGCTAGACGTACATTCAAAGTATGGATCACCGAACCCGATGCTGGGATTCCGAGATACGACTCCAGGTGTTCGTGATGATTAAAGCAAAAAGTCCCCACCCGATCTGAGGGCTGAATGCCGATACCAGCTAGGGCGTTGGCAAGTTGCGCCGCCCGCTGAGCTACCTCTTTGAAACTTATTCGACTTCCATGCGTACCGTCATAGGTGATCACCTCCGCTTCCGGAAATGCATGCAACCCATACCGAAGTATCCCCGCGACCGTTAGTGCACCTTGCTGCATGGTCGATTCCATCAGCATCCCCTTCCTATCCCAAAGAGCAGCCTATCAAAATCCTGCCGGATCTACCAGGCATATGGATGCTAAGGCATGCAAGCACCGTAACAGCTTGTCCAACTACACACAAGACCACAATTTCAGATTCCATATGGCCGCCTCTCGGAATGCCGAAGTAGAATGGCGACTATCGGGCAAGGGCTAACAAAACCGGCGTAGATACGTTGATCAATCGGGAACGTAAGGACCGGGATGATGTCACACTTCTAGCTTGCAGGGCTTGCCCTCTCGTTTTAATAGGCCGCATGACCCACCAAGAAGGATCGAGAGTGATATGCATAGAACCCACCCACTGCAGCCATGGTTCGGCAATCCAGCCTTCGTCGAAGAGGTAATCACGGCCACGATCGCCAATCTGGACCAACTGGAGCCACAACTCGCAGCTACAGTGGCAACCCCGCTAATCCTCGCGCTGACACCTTCCTTACTAGACCCGGTTGCGAGCCGCAAAAGTGCAGAGCTCACAGCCGTAACCCTCCAACGCCTTGGCTACTCCCCCTCTGTCAGCCTCGCCCTCATCGAGTCACTTGCGCACTTGGTAGCTAAACATGGAACTGCCAATGAAGCAGCGACCATAGAACGACAACGTCAGCGTCTACAGGCTCGTGCCGTCGATTCCCTGCACCGGCGTCAACGTGCTGAGTTGCAATCCGCCCTCGCGTTAAGCCACCATGACCCACTCACAGGCCTAATGAATAGGCGTGGTTTTGTTGATGCTATGTCTGCTAGTCTGCAAAGAGCACAACGATCACATTCCACCGTCGCTATAGCCATCCTCGATCTCGGAACACTAACAATGGCGAGCTCCGAACGCGATCCTCGAGACAGTGACCGGCTACTAGTGGAGTTGGCTAGACAACTTGACTCGCTCACTCGATCGACCGATACCATCGCCCGTCTCGGTGGCGCAACCTTCGCACTCCTTGTCGAGGGCGATAGTGAGCGCACCGAGATGCTCGCCATAGTCGAACGTGAGCTGAGAGGGGTTGAGCTTAGCGCTTCGTTGGCTGGCCAACCAAGCCCGCCGACATGGCATGCCGGCCTCGCGGTCTACCCTCACGATGGTACCGATTCTCTAGCACTTCTAAGTGTTGCCGAGGCCGCTCTAGTTGAGGCACGCACGATGAACGCTACACCCGGCCTCAACCTAGCCTTAGCATCATCTCGCCAACTCCAGGAGTCGAGACCGATGACTGGTGTATACTCACCAATCGGCGATGGCGGGAACCATCTCGAGGTGCGTTACCAACCAATCGTTGATCTCACCACTGGATCTATAGCCCACCTAGAGGCACTTGTTCGACTGAAGACACATGCAGGGATTGTAGGCCCAGAGGACTTTATCGACTCGCTCGCACGCGATGAGCGGCGCACACTCTTTGAGGTTGTCCTCTCCCAAGTAGCCGATGACATCCAAGACTACGACGTGTCATTACCCATCTCAGTCAATATCGAGCCCGACCTTGTCTCCGAAGATGGTTATGCAGAGTCCATCATTGCCAGTTGGGCAGCACGAAGCATACCAGC
Organism: Ferrimicrobium acidiphilum DSM 19497; assembly: GCF_000949255.1. Taxonomy (NCBI): domain Bacteria; kingdom Bacillati; phylum Actinomycetota; class Acidimicrobiia; order Acidimicrobiales; family Acidimicrobiaceae; genus Ferrimicrobium; species Ferrimicrobium acidiphilum. Next base: position 14,299 of record NZ_JXUW01000026.1, read on the forward strand.
TCATCTGCTAACAATTGAGATCACTGAGACGCAAGACCTTGTGTCACTCGCCTATGGACCTTTGGCGCTACTCAAGGCAGCTGGACATCGTTTGGCGCTCGACGATTTCGGAGCTGGATACGCCTCGCTATCGCGTATTATGAGCTTCCCGTTCGACGAGATCAAACTCGACCGAGCCTTCTCTGAACCAATAGATCTGCTCAACGTTGGCCTCCCGCTCATGACGGTAGCAATCGACATGAGCCAGCTGATGGATTTCGACCTCGTCATTGAGGGAATAGAAGACCCTAGAGTTATCCCGGTCTTACGGACCTTGGGTGCACGACTCGCTCAAGGTTATGCGCTCAGCCGTCCATTGTCCATGGCCGATGTACTCGCGCTCACGAATCCACTGCCTTTGACCACCGACTTGTCGCACTCCATGATAGCGGCTGCGGTTCAGGTTTTCCGATGGGAACGCGCCGTGCTCTCGCTAGCCGCGAGTGAAGGCGCAACCGCCGATCTGGCCCCTGAGTGCATAATCACCGATACGCTGGTCGATCCGGATCTGATCAGATTGCACCAAGCTCAGCATCTGCTCGCTCAGCGCTTGCTCCTTGACAACGACTCGGCTACCGTCAACGAATTCTGTCGGTTGGGCAGGGAGTTAAGACAACTCGTCTCCACTCGTCTCGCCACCGACTGAGACAATCATGATCGTCTCCGCTGACTGGGTGAGCTCTACGACCACGCCTCCAACTCGAGCCATCCTTTGGAACTCCGAAGCCAGTTCGGGAAGGGGAACGCGATGCATTCTCTTGGAGTCGTTACGGGGCAGCAGACCCTCAGCTCCCCGATGACCCGACTGAGTCCAAGCAAGCAGCCAGGCTTCATCATCCAAGTTATCTCGGCACGCCTCGAGCTCCGAGATCAAAGCGTCAATCGCCGCCTTGAGCTGGCTGCGATTCGGATAGAGCATCTCGACAATGCGAGTTGGTTCAGTGCGCGCCACACGAACACTGTCGCGAATCGAACCCGCCGCCAAAAGTTGAAGGAGAGCATGGCTTTCGCCCTCTCCCACCAGGCGCCCAAGCGCCACCGCGCTAACATGTGGCAACGTTGACACCATGGCAATGGCACGATCATGATCCGTCAGTTCGATTGGGACGACTCCATTGCCCAGCATCAGAGGTACCCGAGTCGCTAGCGCCAGCGCGCCTGGTTCCTCATGGCCGGTGAGTACCAGCGCCCAATTGGCGTGGACAAAAATAGAGGGGTCTGCGCTCTTGGCTCCATTCCCTTCGCGCCCTGTCATTGGATGCAGGCTCACGTAGCGTATTGTTGATGGCATAGGACTATCGAGCGCTAGTTCACGCTTCACCGAGGCTATATCGCAGACAACAGGACGTCGCCCCATGGCACCCGCTAATCGGTCGATCTCATCGCGGATCTGTCGCACCGATGGTGTAGGTGATGCAATGACAACGACATCACTCGCACGAACAAGGTCCTCTAGCGACCTGGTTACCTCTACCTCAAACTGCCGTCGCACGTAGTCAACCGAGGCTGTGCTGAGGTCATACCCGACCACTGCGACGTGCGGTGCCAGTGCGCCAGCAAGAGAAGCACCCATGTGGCCCAGACCGACAATTCCAACCCGGTCTAGAGGCTCTACAGACACCGTACATCTCCCATCTAAGCGTCAGGCGGAGAGGTATCTTCGTAAAGTAATACTCCACGAGGTAGCTGTGTTGAAGGTGTCACTACCTCTTTTTCCGCCCAACGAGGATAGCAACCCATCAATTTAACCTGGTGCCCGGCTCGCAGGAGCGAACGGAGTAATGAACGCACCGGATCCACGTGTGCGTGTCCATCAGCCACGACGACAAAGCAGTGGACATCTCGTTCACCCGCAAGTGGGCGCGAAAGAATTGAGGTCATGTTGACATCATGGTTCTTGAACTGACTCGCGATCTCACTCAATGCACCTACAGCATCAAACCGCGGAACTATAGCCAGCATCGTGCGGTCAGAACCAGTAGGTGCTGGAAGGGTGTTCGCGATCAAGGCATACCGTGTTCTAAGCTCACTCACCTGAGCCACCTCAGTTGCAACGGCATTAAGCCCCGCTTGGGCGCCAACACTCGGTGGTGCGAGTGCCATGAGCCCCGCATCTCGTGCACTAACGACCTCGTCACAGGCTGCTTTGGTTGAGATTGCGTGGCGTACGTTCATCCCACGATGACGAATAAAGTCCGCACAGAGGTCCAGAATCATTGAATGAGAGATAACTGTATGCACAGACGCCTCGCCATTTAAGGAAAAACCCCAAATTTCTTCGGCGAGAACCGCCTCACCGACGATCATCGCATCCTCAGCGTCAAATATCAGACGATCGAGCGTTAGAGTTAGCTCGCCCTCCGTGGAGTTCTCGATAGGGAGCACGCCCAGGAGTCCAGGTGTGGTAGATACCGTAAAGATGACCTGCTCTACCGATGGCATCGGTAAGGGATCAAACTCTGTGAACCCAAAAAGCTCGATGACTCGATGGTCGGAACTGCCCAGCGGTCCAGCGAAACAGATCATAGGCTGTTCACGGTTCTGTACCAACGAAACCCTCCTTCATGTGTGCGCTGTTCCCTCAAGCCTAGGACGAGAAGACTCCCGTCGCCAACAGCCAGCCTGTGAGCACCATCAAGGAACGCAATCACAGCCAGGATCTTGGGAGACCTCGTCGAAGAGAGGTCCATACAAACAGCCATCAACTTGGGCCAGATCTCCCCTACCTCAGCGCGGTGGACACTGCTAGCAGCTAGACGTTCTAACCTGCACAGCCTCCTCTCACTGGGAAAATTCGCCAGAGTAAGCCCACATGGTCACAGCCGATAGCTAAAGTCAAGAAGATGACTACGCACGCTGAGCTGACAAAAGATGACATAGACTTCATCCACAGTCAGGAGTTGTTTTTTGTTGCGACAGCACCGCTTAGCGACCATGGCCACATCAACTGTTCTCCCAAAGGCTTGCGTGATACCCTTTATCTTCCGGATCCTCGTCACGTGGCCTATTTGGATCTGACCGGCTCGGGTGCGGAGACGATCGCTCATCTTCGAGAAAACGGGCGAATCACCTTGATGTTCTGTTCTTTTGCCGGGGTGCCAAACATCCTCCGGATCTACGGTAGCGGTCAACCGCTGCTTCCCGGCGGTTCAAGATATGACTCGCTGATCACCAAGTTTCCCAGTCGTCAAGGTGCTCGAGCCATTATCTTGATCACGATCTCGAGCATCGCGAACTCTTGTGGTTATGGAGTACCGATGGCGGCACAGATGCGTCAACGTGAACGGCTTGAGAACTGGATTGCCGCCAAAGGGGAGGAGGACTTGAAGACCTATCGAAAGCGCCACAACACCCGCAGCATCGATGGCCTGCCGGCAATCCCATAAATTGACCAAACCGGAGCGCAAAGCCCCGTCTGTAAGGGCTGGGTCGAGCGACCTCGATTACATCCCAGAGTCAAGTCTGTCAGACTCCCTACCAATACTATGAGTATTCGTGAGCGACTTTATCCACAAGAGCAGGAGTTATCCGTTCTCGTGCGTCACTGCTCCGATGCTCGCTATGTCTGGAATCTAGCACTTGAACAACGCAACTCATGGAGACGCCGACGATCACAGAGGATCACCACCCATTCTCAAGATGCTAGAACTCGCTGAGGCTCGCAAGCTAACTTGGCTCAAAGAAGGCTCGTCCACAATTCAACAACAGGCTCTTCGAGACCTAAATCAAGCATTTCAAAACTGGTGGAAACGACCAGACCATTTCGGGCACCCCATTTGGCCTAAAGCCGGTATCAATGAAGGCTTTGTAATACGGGATCTGTCTATTCGACGGCTCAACCGCAAGTGGGGCCAGGCGTTCATCCCTAAGTGTGGGTGGGTTAAGTTCCGCGTCACCTGTGAGTGGCGTGATATAGAGACAGCGTTGTCCGCACGAGTTACCAAAGATCGCGCCGGACGATGGTTTGTGAGCTTCACCCGTCTAGCTCCACAGATTGAACGCGAGCCTACCGGCGAGATAGTCGGCCTGGACATGGGTGTCACTCATACGGTGGCTACATCCAAGGGCAAGTTTCTCGATATGAAACTACTCACCAACCGAGAGCGCCAACCTAAGAGGCGACTACAACGCAAACTAGCTAGACAGACCAAAGGCTCCAACCGTCGCAATGCCACAAAGCTAGCTATCAGCAAAGGAGACCGATCAACGCAAAGACTGGATCGAGTGGACCACGACCTGATTGCCCTAGAGGATTTGGGGGTCAAGGGACATGACCCGTTCGACCACGGGCACGGTCAAGAACCCAGGCAAGAACGTTGCTCAGAAGTCCGGACTCAACAGGTCTATCCTCGAACAGGGCTGGGGTATGTTCCACAGACGGCTCACTGACAAAGCTATCAATGCCATAACCCCAATGCCATAACCCCAGTAGAAATTATCGCCATCAACCCCACATACACGAGCCTACGTTGTTCTAAGTGTGGTTAAAGGACGTGGAGGGACATCGCACGCTAACAAGCACCCAGACCCAGTGAAGCGCCAACCAGCCGAAGCTGCATGAGCAGCCTAGGAAGCCCCGTTCGTAAGGGTGGAGGATGTCACTCAGAGCAAAGCTGTAACCCGAAAAGGTAAAGCAGGCAGGGCCAATCCGACCCACTGCGGCCACCTCTGAGCGCAGATCTAATCATCCCAACTAAGTCTCGCTCGGGTCGCTCTGGCTAATCTCATACCGGCGGTCAATGCAAGCCAAGCGCCAAAAGAGCCTGGTTGCGGTCCAGAATACTGGGTTAGGTCGTTCCAAAACATCCCCCAGGCGCTCGCGATGCGCTCAGAGTGGCTGCCAGCGCGAACCAGCGACCGCATAGCTAAATCAGCGACCTTGGGGTGGCCGAGCGCAATGCTCTGGGCAAGATAGCCGGTAGAGAGAAAGCCGCCGAAGTGTTCGTGGATCGCAGATCGATAGGCTGCCGCTCCGTCCGGACCAGATCGGTCGACCACCGAAGCGCATAACGAAGCGCTAACGAGTGCAGCTGCGATCCCCTCTCCCTGCAATGGATTGACGAGTCCAGCTGCATCCCCAACCAAATAGACGCCATCGGTAGCCACTCGAGTCCCGACGAGTCCCATTTTCAACCAGCCTCCCATCTCCTGGTGACCACCACCGAGCTTTACAACACCACGATCAACGAGATCCTGCTGATAACGATCCAATAGCTCCCGCGCTCCCTTTGCACGGCTACGGTCAGAGCCAACACCGATACCAATACCAAGATTCAGCTGGTTGTCTCCCTGATCGAAGACCCATCCATACCCAGGGGTAGCAGCTGGGCCGTTCCTAAGCAGCAGGTCAACCCTATCGGCCTTGGCAGAACCTGGGACGTGGCGTCGCAACGCGAAACCGAGGAGGATCCGTCCCTGGTCGGTCATGTTCATAGAGCGCGCAACGCTTGAGTTTGCACCATCGGCCCCAATAACTACATCAAACTCATCGTTCTGATCGGAAATCCGCGCACGAAGTCGATTACCCAGTCTCGCAACCCCGCTGACTACTCCATTCCTAGCTACGGCACCTTCAGAGAGAGCTTGCCTGTAGAGAAGGTCGTCAAAGTCGCGCCTGGGAATGGTCAAGCCAAATCCCCGATGACCAAGCCCAGGACGAGCTGGCATCAACATCTCACGCCCCTCGAATCCGAGCCACATCGACCCAATGTGGTGCCGATCAGCACCAAGATCGACCCCCACTCGCTCTAGCACCGCGAGAGCGAGTGGGCCAATCACATCTCCACAAGCCTTATCTCTAGGAAATTGGGCTCGATCTGCGAGCACTACGTCGTGTCCATCTCTAGCTAAAAGTATGCTCACTAGCGATCCCGCTGGCCCAGCTCCAGCTACGAGAATCCTCACGAGAAGCTGACCTGCAGGATCCGGAGTTGAAGTTCAGAAGCACTACTTTTGGCAGGATAGGGATCCTTTATGCCGACCTCCCAGTAGAACCCGTTGTTCCCTGCCTTTGAGGCCAGGATCACATCCTGACCCTTGGTGACGCTTGCATCATAAAGATGCCAGCCTGCATCCGGAAGTGATGCCTTAAAGAACGCGAGAACCTGTCGCGGCCGCATTTTAGACTGGTAAAGGATATAACCATCAAAATTAGCGCCCCCAGCATTTAGGTTTTCATAAGCCTTGGCGACCATGCCAACCGGAATGAGAACCGTCTCTGCAATGTTCTTGGGAATCTCGCCTGCTGGGCCCAGCTTCAGGAGCTGCGGCATCGCCGTCGTTGCCGACGTCGGAATAGGGATCTGCGCTGGCCTCTGACCCCCACTTGGAATCGCAGCCAATGTTCCGATACTCACAACAACGATTGCACCGACTCCGACCGTCCAACCTATCACCCTACGTCTGTTCACGCTCTATCTTGTTCCAATCTGAAGGACTTAGCCAACCCGATCGGTTCATATTGCTGACCCGATTAGTCTCCTATAGATTACTGGCGGTGTGGCCGAGTGGTTAGGCAGAGGCCTGCAAAGCCTTGCACAGCGGTTCGAATCCGCTCGCCGCCTCCAGTTGTTCTGTTCATCAGCGTCCGCCCTCGCCAGAACGGATGCGGTCAATGAGCCTAGAACCTAACATCGCTAAGTGACGACCGCGAGCTCCACCGCCGAACCTAGTCTGAGCTTCGCCCGATACATGGCTCCATCTGCTCGCCGCAAGAGGTTGTCTACGCTCTCATGCGGATCACCAGTCACCGCAATCCCTACACTCAAAGAGATATTGGCGGCGGCACCGGTTTCAAAACTCATAGAGTCATCCGCCGCGCGTAACAAACGCTCCCCAATCCGCACCGCATCGCTCGGTTCACCAAGATCCGGACAGATGATAACAAACTCGTCACCCCCGAGTCTCGCGAGCGAATCTGTAGGCCGGATATGACTCCTCATCGCGGCAGCCATCACCTTCAAGACATGATCTCCAACGGCATGACCGAAGTGATCATTAATCTCTTTGAAGCCATCGAGATCGACAAAGAGCACGGCGAGCAGCTGCCCGGTACCCAACAGCTGCGCAACGGCTCGTTGTATGTATTCAACACACCAGGCACGATTTGGGAGACCAGTTAGCGAGTCGGTCATCGCGGCGCGCCGCAGCCCCAGGACTGCAGATGCAAGTTGAGCAAGATGGCGAAGAAGACTTAGCTCATCGCTGGTGAACTCCCTCGGCTGAGAATCAAAGATCGCGACACTTCCGATGACAATCCCGTTGTCAACCAGCGGTTCTCCCGCATAGGCAGCAACCACATGGTCACGCACTAACGGATTGGCTCGATAGACCCGATGCGTCGCGGCATCGGCCACAACCAGGCTCCGTCCGGTATTGACGACTTCAGCACAAAAGGACTCTTCGTCAGGCACGCTAGTGGAACTTTCCCCTACTCCGATCTCGGCAGCATACGTTTGCTTGCCTGGAGTTACGATATTCACAACAGCTATAGGAACATGACAGCCAATTCCCAGCGATGCAACTATCGCATCAAAGTCCTTGTCTCCCAAATGACCTGACAGTTGAAGATTATCTACACCATTCAATCTCTCGACGTTCTCGACACCAGTCACCAGTCTTGTTGGCAACTGGGCAGAGTCGATGTATTCAGAACCACTTAACCGACAACTCATCGACGCACCACCACTTCGAGGGGACATAATCCCCAACTCGCCGACTCTACAAGCACCGTCAGCCAACTAACTTATCGGCATAACCGGATGAGCGCTGTAGGCAACAACCTCTACATCCTTAAGGTAATGTGCCAAATTCACGTACAATCCGCTATTCCATTTTTGGTGCTTGCCAGAGCTAGCGGGTGAAAAAGTCCAGATAATGGAGGTTACAACTCAGACGCGCATTTCGGTCATGCCAGCCGACGTGAACAGCCTCTCACTCCTCTGCATTTGCCTGCATAGAGGCGGCTCACGAAAGCAGCTAGGCAGCTGCAGTGCGCTGGAAGAGCGAGACGATCGCGGCAAGGCCAATGACAGCAGCGCCGGCACCAACAGCCCATGTCAATCCAAGATGTGAGTCAGCAATCTGGCCAGCTACGAGTGGTCCCAAACTCTGTCCAAGAGCGATAGCGACAGTTGCAACCCCCATGGCACCTGTCTGGAGCGAGGGCGGTAGCACCGCACGCGTCACGACCCCGAAGGCAGTCGAACAGCTCATCAATGCGAGTCCAAACAAAACTGCAGCCACTGACTCGACAAGCAGGGTGGTTGATACTAAAAAGAGGGCAGCCCCAAGCGCTCCGGAGAAGTAAATAAGCGCGGTTACACGCCCAGGGTGGCGGCCGGCAAGTGGCCGGTACCACACAAAGCCACTCACCACAGCCACGACTCCGAAGATGAGGTAGGAGATCACCACTCTTGAAGATGCGAGTCCCAGATGACCCATCAGTGCAACTTGAAAGGTCAGAAAGGCGAGGTAACCGAATCCAAATAGCCCATAGGCGATGAGCGCTGGAAGGAGCGCTTTGTAGTGGCCAAGGTGGCGTTCCCCAGACGATCGAACTGGAGGATCGGTTACCTGCAACGATGCATAGGTAGCTCCAACCATCGCCACAAGAGTTATAACCGCCAAGACTCCCCAGTCGAGACGCCACAAGGTGGCTGGGGATCCATGAATTGAAGGGATAATCGCGCCACTGATCGCGGTTCCAAGACCAGCTCCACCGAAGTAGATGCCTAGTATGGCTGCCGCCCCAGTCCTTGTCAGCCCGACAGTGGCCTGCTGTGCAAGAGAGGACCCAACCACAAAGATCACCGCCCCGCAGAAACCAGAGACGAGTCGAAGAGTCAATAGCGGAACAAGGTGAGGACTCGCAGGGGTCAATGCAAGTGAGGCAACTATCCCACCGCCTGCTAGAACAAAAGAGCGTCGATTACCAAAACGATCAGTTATGCGGGTGACAAAGATCGCTCCTGTAAGGTATCCGAGCGCATTCACTGTGTTCATCGCGCCGGCTGCAAAGTAGCTCCAATGGAGCGCCAGACGCATGGTTGGCAATAAGAGTGAGTATGCAAATCGAGCGAACCCAAGCGACGTCGCGGCTGCGAGTGACAGGCCAAAAGCCGTCAGAACAACCCTGATCTCAATACGCCGAAGACCGGCCTTTGGACGCTCCACCAACAGCTCCTTACATCCACCAACTACGGCAAGGATAGACTAGAAATAACAGAAAGTTGAGGTACCAGATGATGCAATTTAGCGTGCCCACCGTCAGTTGCCATCATTGCCAGCTGGCGATCCAGGGAGAGGTCAGCAAACTTCCAGGCGTGCAGTCCGTCGATGTCGATCTTGAGACCAAGACGGTGAAGGTCGAAGGAGATGACCTCGGGGTTGACGAGCTACTCGCTGCTATCGATGAGGCTGGTTACGATGCCAAGCTCATCAACTGAACAGATCGACCTTGATCTCTTCGGGATGACCTGCACGAGTTGTGCATCTCGAATCGAACGCAAGCTAAACCGCCTACCTGGCGCAAATGCGACGGTTAACTATGCACTCGAAGAGGCAACTATTAGTTATGATCCAAACGCACTCGACATCGATAACATCGTCGATGCCGTTAGGCAGGCTGGCTACGACGCAGTCAAGAAAGACAAAGCAGGGCCAACACCGAAAACTCACCACCCAACTTGGCCGCTCGCAATCAGTGCAGCTCTGAGCGCGATACTACTAGGTAGTGATCTATCGATCTGGTCAATCTCCAGACCGATAGCATTCCTCCTTGCGGCCGTAGTCGTCCTCTTGGTCGGACGAGACTTTTTGGTCACCGCTATACGCGATCTTGGCCACTTAACAGGAGGCATGGACTCTCTCGTTTCATTGGGGTTCGTAACTGCATTTGTGTGGTCAACGGCTGTCACTTTTGCCGGCCTTGGACACGAACCGATCTTCTTTGATGCAGCAGCGATCGTTCCGACGGTGATCTATCTCGGACGATGGATCGAGGATCGGGCCAAAACGGTTGCGAGATCCGATCTCAACGATCTGCAAGCGCAGATACTTGGTGATGTCATGATCAAACGTCAAGGTGTCGAGATGATCGTCCCAGCGAGTGAGATTCTACGTGAGGACGTTGTGACAGTGCGCCCGGGTCAAGTAGTCCCAACCGATATAACGGTCACCATCGGAGAATCAACGGTTGATACTGCGATCATCACGGGAGAATCCGACCCTACCCCAGTAGCACCTGGGATCAACGTACTGGCAGGGTCCTTGAACCGAGACCAGCTTCTCGAGGGAGTTGCGACCACCAGTGCTCAGCGCAGCTTCCTCTCACAGCTCACCCTACAGGTGGCTCAAGCACAGGCCAGGAAGGCCAATCTTGAGCGTATAAGTGATCGTATCTCCAGGGTATTCGTGCCGATCGTGATTTTGATAGCAATCGCTACTTTCTTGGCCTGGCTAGCCGAAGGGTCTGCGACTAGGGCATTGGTGGCAGCAATAGCCGTTCTCGTTGTCGCATGTCCGTGCTCCCTCGGTCTCGCCACACCAATAGCATTCCTTGTCGCCACCTCTAGAGCTGCCAGATCTGGTATCCTGATCCAAAGTCCTACCGTCCTCGAGCAGGTACCAAAAATCGACACCGTTTTCCTCGATAAGACCGGCACGCTTACCGATGCAACCTTGTCATTCGATCATCTACCAGCTCAACTGTCACCCATCGAACGCGAACGCATCGCCGCTATAGCCCAGGCTTCAACACATCCAGTAGCACGCGCTCTTGGCACGTTATCGACCACCCAGCTAAGCGTGGAGGCCGTGAAGGAACTCCCGGGTTCCGGCATGGTCGGGACAGTAGATGGCCACACGATCACCATAGCAACACCTCAGTTCTTCAATATCCAAACAAGCGACGGACCAAGAACAGTCGCGTGTCAGATCGACGATCAGCCTCCCATGATATTTACCCTACGTGAGACCCTAAGAGACGGTGCTACCGACCTTGTGCAAGCGCTGCGAGACAACGGAATCCAGATCGTCATGTTGACTGGAGATCGGCTTAACAATGCGGAGCCACTAGCAAGAGCGTTAGGGATAGACACAATCCGCGCCAATGTACAACCGGCAGAAAAGTCTGCAGCAATCCGAGACGCCCAGGCTCTCGGGAAACGTGTAGCAATGGTAGGAGACGGCATCAACGATGCAGCTGCTCTCGCTCAGGCCGATCTAGGTATTGCACTCGCTGGCGGTACCGACATCGCAAAGGCCAGCGCTGACATCACGATCCTCGGTGACGACATTCTAAAGGTTCCTGGCGCTATTGGTTTAGCTCGTGCCACACTTCGTAACATTCATCAAAACTTTGCATGGGCCATCGGATACAATGTCGTCGCCATTACTTTGGCAGCAGTTGGCATCTTGAATCCCATGCTCGCGGCAGCACTGATGGCGAGTTCATCCCTGATCGTGGTAACCAACGCTCTGCGGCTCAGAAGATGGCATCTTTGAACAAACGTTCGATCTCATCCATAAGTGCTAAACCACAACTGTCTGTCTAACTAAGCCGTACGACGTCGAGTTCATCCTCGCTACCATCTATCGAGTCAATGAAGCAACACGCGGGGATGCGCCAACAGCAGGTCTGTACTAGATCCACCGCCCTGAGCGTGGACCCCCATATTTTGCTGTATAAATCGTCGCGACCGACTTGCCAGATGTGACCTAAGCCACTAGGATTTAGCCCCATGAGCAAACGTACACTCGACCTGAAACTACTGTCTTTCACCTCGATTGTTGCTCTACTCATTGAATTCATCTTCGGAACGGCGAATGTATTGTACGTCACAATTGCGCCACGCAATCCCTGGGGTGCCTCTCATCCCATCGCCGTGCTCTACATCCACGTCATTATCGGACTGGCCCTTCTGATCAACGGCATCATGATGATCAACGCCTCTCTCGAGCAGCCAGAGGCCGGTGCACTTGGCCATACGATCGTAGGTGTGGCAGGTATTATTATTGCAATTGCCGCTGGACTCGCTTTTGTCAACGGAGGCGGACGTTCAAACCTACTCTCGCTGATTATGGCACTCGGATTCACGCTTGCCCTATTTGCATATGCATTTCTTCTCTACCACCTCAGCCGGACTAGCCCAAAGCAAACTGACGCATAGCGGAGCAGGATCTCTCCGAGCTGCCCGATCGTCTGGCTGACGCCGATCTCCACCTACGACCCACTCCGACAACCCGGGAACGCCACGGAAATGATTGAAGTGCACTCAACCTATCCACGGCTCTGCGAATCGCATAGTTCTCGTTGCATGATGTTTATCGAATATCGTGCGTGTCGCACATCGCAATGTTACTGGAACAGTAATCGCACATCCTCGATCCACGGTGGAAATGAACCGACACTGCAAGTAACCCAAAGTTTCATCCAGATCTGTTAACGACCGTTAGCACCAACTAGTCGGCCCGGAAGTGGAAATACTTGTCTGAATCTGCTCTACTGGCGCATTATACCAATGGCAGAGGGCGCAGTTGTGCTACAAGAACCCACAACAACATGCTCAGAAAACCCTACCGATAGATCCTCTGCCGCACCCAGAGTACACATCGGGCTCCGAAATCTTTATTATCGAGCTGAAGTGCGCCGAGCTTCGACAAAAATAGCTGTTCATGGAGCTCGAATCTAGGAATCCTAGAACAAGCAGTACAGAACCGACATACTTTGACGGTGTCAAGCGGTGGGCCGTAGAGGACTCGAACCTCTGACCCCTTGCGCGTCATGCAAGTGCGCTACCAGCTGCGCCAACGGCCCGTGCGCTACACTCTATAGCCTTTGGCGCCTCAATCGGGCCATCAGACCCTCCACACTCAAACAATCGAGACCTTATTTGGAAGGATGCAACCGAAGACGGCACAGCGAGCGAGCACGATCAGGGTGGGCCTATATTGGCGCGTCCACAACACGCCTCTCAAGAGCTGGGCGAAAATGACTCATAATTCAAATGCTGCATAGCATCATGGAATGCGGTAGCTTGTGGCAGGGCATGCTAATCACTCAGTGGCCGATCCACAATGGCGACAGATCTTGTGAGATCGGAACATCCGAGTGCTGCACACGCATAGACGACGGCTTGAGTTGTTATAGCTGAACGGCAACTGCAGCGGCGCTGGGTACCCCGCCATCGACCGGCAAGAACGATCTGGTCGTCTCTGAACGTCGCAAGTGACATCCTCCCCACCCTTGCAGACGGGGCTTGCGCTCCCGGTTGGTCAAACAGGTTCATCACATCTAATCATGGCACATCATTCCTCAGCAGTTGCTACCTCTGGCTTCCTGAGCCCAGCCACGTTCGAACGCCTAGCAGCGGGTCGACTAGGATCGTGGTCAAAGCCGAACCACAGCAAAGCCACAACCGCTGCTTGTAGTTGACCGGTTGTACTCGACAAGGAACAGGAGATTCCACCATGCGTTGTGCCGTTCTAGACGACTATCAAAATGTGGCGGTCTCAACTGCGGACTGGACCTCCTTACAGGCGACTATATCAGTCGATCCCTTCCACGATCATCTAGAGAGCGAGAACGAACTGGTTTCGCGTCTATATCCCTACGAGATCCTGGTTGTCATGCGCGAACGCACACCGCTCCGCAAGTCTCTTTTGGAGCGCCTTCCCAGCTTACGGCTAATCGTGACCACCGGAATGCGTAACGCATCGATCGATGTCGCTGCCGCCAATCAATTGGGAATCGTCGTCTGTGGTACCAGTGGTCATTCCGAACCACCAGCGGAACTGACTTGGGCTTTAATTCTCGCTCTTAGCAGGCACATTGTCGAGGAGGTCTCATCGGTACGCAACAACGGGCTATGGCAGACGAGCCTCGGTGTCGATCTGTACGGTAAGTGTCTTGGACTGATTGGATTAGGCAAGATCGGCAACCGAGTTGCCCGTGTTGGTGCTGCATTCGGCATGGAGGTCGTCGCATGGAGCCCACACCTAACGGAATCCCGGGCAAGTGAAGCTGGCGCAAGTCTGATGGAATCGCTAGAGGCACTCCTTGCGACTAGCGATATAGTGAGCATACACCTTGTTCTCGGAGAGGGTACCTACGGCCTGTTAGGCCGCCATGAACTCAATCAGATGCGGTCCACTGCTCTATTGATTAACACGTCTCGAGCGGCCATCGTCGACCAGCAAGCACTGATCGAAGCTCTACAGATGGGCACAATCGCCGGAGCGGGACTCGATGTTTTTGATCACGAACCACTCGCCAAAGACGATCCAATCAGGAGCACACCCAACCTGATCGCCACTCCACACCTTGGCTACGTCACCGAGCGCAACTACTCTACCTTCTTTGAGCAGGTGATCGAGGATATCGCCGCATTCGCCACAGGTACGCCCATTCGTTTATTGTCATGACAGCTGGCTGGAAATAGATGTGCACAGCTTCAATAGCATGTGAACACCGGACGGCACCCGAGCAACCCGACGCTCCTCACCACTCCGGATTGCTACGTACTTAATACCTAGCAACCAATCCAGTACAGCGCATTCGGTCAACGTTGCGATCAGATCATCGCAGCCGTCGCACAACCTCTACTCAGGATACAGACTTGGCTGAGGGTTGGAGGCACGGCGCCACCAGCTGAATAGCCGACAGCAGCTAGCTATAGTATTTCGGAGGCGGTGCACGCTACCAAGGGGGAAAGTTGATTTTCCAGGAGAGATATCTTTCGCAGGAGCAGCTACTCATGCGTGACACCTGCAAACGCTATGTCGATGACGTTCTCGCACCGTTCATCCGTGAAAATAGAGAGCGTGAGTGGTCGTTCGACCCCAACACACGGCTCTCTCCTCACATCCTAGAACAGGCGGATCTTGTAGGGCTGCGCTCACTCGGTGTTCCAGAGGAGTTTGGAGGCATAGCGCTCGATCCCACAACGGAGTCTCAAACCTTCGCCATTATAGCCACAGAGCTAGCCCGAGGTGACTCGGGTGTGGCTGACAAGCTTGTTCAGAACTGGAAAATCTCTGTCCTTCTCCGCGAACTCGCGCCCCGCCATCTGCAAGAACATTGGTTCTCTCGCTATATGGCAGAGCCTCAGTTCCTGATGGCACACTGCTTGACAGAACCCAGAGGAGCATCAGACAGGTGGTTGCCTTACAACGTCCCAGAGGCGGCAATGGACACTCGAGCAGTTCTGGAGGGTGACCATTGGAAGATCAACGGCCGCAAGCAGTTCATCTCTAACGGATACGACGCGAGCCTCTATGTCGTCTATGCAAATACAGACTCGTCTGCTGGCATGTTACAAGGGACCTCGAGCTTTCTAGTACCCCGTGATACGCCGGGCCTAGAGGTGACTCGCTGTAACGAAACTATAGGCGGCCGGTTCATGAATAACGGAGAAATTGTCTTCGATGACTGCCGAGTACCCAACGACCACCTGCTCGCGCATAATGATGCGCTAGGCAAGGCCGGTGTCTACTTCAAACCAGGCAAAATTATCCAAGCCGCAAAAAACCTGGGGATTGGCATTGCCGCCTATGAAGACTCGGTCGCCTTTGTACACGAACGCGTACAAGGGGGCCGCGTCCTGATCAAGCATCAAGCAGTTGCAATACGTATAGCAGAGATGGCAACCAAGCTCGAGGCCGTAGCCTCCCTGCTTCGCCATGCAGCCCTTGCCGTGGACGAGGGTTCCCCAGACTCTCAAACCCTCTGCGATATGGTAAAGGTATTTGCATCACAGGAGATATTCAAGGTATGCCAACACGCCGTTGAGCTCCATGGGGGCTATGGAGCCATGCTAGAAGTTGGTGTCGAGAAGTACTTCCGCGATGCAGCCGTCTACCTTCACATGGATGCCACCGTTGATGTCTCAAACTTCAAAATTGTTCGATCGATGTTTCCGGCTACCGCTGGGCTCTATGCCGGTCCGGAGCTGGCATCAACCGACCGTTAACTAACAAAGCGGCGAACTGCCCGTTGGCTCCGTCTTACAGCACTACTACAAGTCGAATGACCCGTACCACTCTTTAAAGGACAGGATCACACCAGTCAACGAACAGATGTACCATAATAAATACTGATGAACTTACATGAGTGGGCACTGTCCCAAGGTATAGACCTGCAGACGGCATATAGGTGGTATAGGACAGGCAAGATACCTGCGCCGACTCATCGCGTAGGCCCTAGCCAAGAACAACGCCAGGCTGTTCAACTGTACGATCTCTAAAACGATGGCGCCGATTGTTCATCTCCTGTCGGCTCGCAGACAAGATAGCCTCACCAACCAACGAGGCCCCCCGAAGCCAACCGTGCACGCCGAGGTTGACTTCGGACTCAGAATCGTTAGTTGCTCTCACTAACGGCGATGAAGATCGAATCCAACCCCGTTCAGAGCATCAATAGCTGAAGTTAGACGGACTCAGAGAGAGCCTTCACGGCGTATACCTAGATCACATGGATACGAGCAGGCAAAAACCAAGCTCAATCGCCTCTGTCGCAAGACCATGCAACCACGTTTCTGCGCCGTGAAAACGTCCATCAGGTGACTCGTCAACTGCTGGACACCTATGGCGAAATAAAGATTGCCGACCTCAATATCGCAGCCATGAACGAAGTATGGGTAAACGCACCCCCTCGACTGGAAACGCTTCACTACAAGACAGAACGTGCCAACGTCAAGGTAGTAGTTGATCGCTACCTCCCTTCATCTCAACTACATCACGGCTGCACCACCAGGTTGGTCGGAGCCAAGCTCGCCAAGAGACTGAGCTGTGATAGGTGCCACGTTGAGGCAGACAGAGATGACATTGCTTCATTGAATATCTGTGACTGGTCGGTTATCAGTTGTGGGCTAGTTGAGTCCAGCGCCCTGTTCGTTCCCAGGCCATTTGGTACAGGCGGCAGTTCAGATGATGGGTTGACTCATCACCTGGAGAGAGCATGTAAGACCGGTAGCAATACTGGCCGTGCTTGGCGAGGCGAGAACGACTCTTGGACGAGTGAGCATGAAGTCCGAGACGAGAACCTTGTAAAAGGTGCATCTAAGTGAGTGACTCACCATTTATCACACAGATGCAACGGCAGGTAGGCGGAAGCCCGTTGAGCACGATCGCATCGCGCGTCATAATCGAGGTAAGCGCGATCAGGAACGTGAAACGAGACTCGTATGGGCAACTCTGAACGCTCACGGTTCTCGGCATAAAAGGCTGTCCTCGCAGCTTCCCAGCGAGAAGGTGCAGGTGGACAGCACCTTGAGCCCGAGCCGTGCCAAGATCGACGTTGAGGTAAGTAACAGGGATCTTCGGAAATCAGCGGTAATCCGGCACCAAGATCGACCAGGAATCGATAAGTCGTTGAGCGCATCTGAGGTGATTGGCCAGATTGGGACCGTCATGTGGAGAGTTCTAAACTACACAACCCGTGAACGGGCAAGAGGGGACAAGGGGTTCTCCCTGGTGTCTTACTTATTGGGTTAGTTGGTTCGGGTTACGAACCAAGTGCGCTAGAGATATGCGTTGTCACCGGGGTAACCGTAGCTAGCAGTGACCAGTCAGGCTTACCAGCGCTAAGGAGTACTCGAATGCGAAAGTTCGCAAAGTTCGTCATCCCAAAGGCGATGCGCTTGATCCGCTTAATGAGGTTGTTCATCGACTCTGTCGGTCCATTGGTCACAAAGGACCTATGCCAGGCCAGGATCTCATCATGCCAGCTTTTCAAGGTTCTCCCAAGTAGCTGGACCTCGGGTGGTCGTTGGTTATCGGTGAAGTCACTGATAAGGGCATCGAGGTGGTCTCTGGCGAGATCTGGGTCACGATAGGTATAGAGCTCTCGTAGGGACTCCTTGACTCTCCAGCTGGTAGCTACCTCGTTGTCTGGGTCACCTAGTTCAAGTAGGTGAGTAAGTTTGGCGTTGGCACCCTCGGTAAGTTTCTCCTTGGCCATATTCAGGAGTCGCCGGATGCGATAGAGCGGATCCCCGCCTCTGCCTCTGTGACCAAGGATGTTCTGTTGTACTCGTCTTCTCGTCTCATCAAGACGAGTGTTGGCGAGCTTTATGAGGTGAAATGGATCGGCCACCAGGACAGCATTGGGTAACGCCTCTTTAAATACCGCTCTATAGGAACCAGCCAGGTCAAGGGTTCCCCACTTGATATCATCACGCCACTCCCTGGAGTGACTAGCTATCCACTTCTTTGGCTCCGCTCCTCCTTTACCAGGAACTACATCGAGAAGGGTTGCGCTCATAACGTCCACGATTGAGGTAGACCACTTCTGGTTGTGATAGCGACCCTCGCGATAGAACAGGGTCTCATCTAATCCAAGTGCACGAACCTTGCCAAAGCGATTTGGATCCTCAACGAGGGGAGTCCCGTAGGCAATCACAGCATCATTGATCGTGTGCCAGTCACAATCGAGTTCTCTGGCTACCGATGACACCGATCGCCCGTCTCTACCAACCACTCGGGTTGCGAATCTAGCTGCCCTATCGGTGAGCTTTAGCCTTGGGGCTGCGATCCTAGTGTCCACATCGCTCCATGACGGGGCGATGCAGGTCTCATCCTTGCACACCCACCTGCGTTTGTGCCAGATGAGCCTTACGGGACGGCCAAAGCTTTGTAGATCAATCAGCTCTACTAGTGAGCCTCCCTTGGAATAACTCATCCCATTACAGACTGGGCATTTTGGCCGCTCGCCTCGACACTCGATATGGACCCGAAGGGGTGTCTTTGAATCTTCGTTACCCAGATCCTCGACACCAATCAAATTGACATCCTTTAGACCGAGCAAGATCTCTGCAATGCGGATAGGATTTTGTTCCACAGGGGTCCTCCAGTGATGAGTTGTTACTAATCCCATTCTGGCAGAGCCCCTGTGACCCTCCCAAACTCACCCCTAGTGCGTGGCTATACCCGACTAATTTCCCCACTTAAATCCGAAGTCCCAGTAACAGGGAAGCTCCTTGCACGATTGCAGCGTGCGCCAAAACGCATCGAGTGGGATCCGTCCAGAGGATCATCCCATGCAGGATCGGAGCATCGCCAAAGCGGCATCTTGCTTGAACCGGTTTGAGGGTGCGCCGTTGGTTCTTGGATTGTCCAAAGCGAGAGTCCAGATGATGGAATGAGTCATCATCCGGACAGAGCTGGTGATACCGGCAATGCTCGAAAATGCGAAAACAGCTCTTGTACTGCTTAGAGCGGAGTCGAAGATGAGAGCTCTGCAAAGGGGGTGCATCTCCGTGAGTGGACTCACAACTCATCACGCAGATGCTACGGGTGACCGACTCTGTTCGAGCTACTTGTCAGCACCCTGTCAGAGTGGCCAGCGCCCCTGCTTCGATGGCAGCCACGCCCGTCGTTAGACGCCAGCCCGAGTTGCTAATACGAGGGCCACAGCGTCTCGATCCGCGTGATAGTTGGCAAGAGCTGTTCGCTATACCATCAGCACGGTAACCCGCCGACCAGAACCCCGCGACGGCTGTCCTTCGGCCGCGAACCCGAGGAGACTGTTGTGGCAATAAGCCTCAAAAACAAGAAACTCGATCGAGTCCAAGACCTGAACTATTCCTGGAGCGGACGACGGGATTCGAACCCGCGACCCTCACCTTGGCAAGGTGATGCTCTACCAACTGAGCCACGTCCGCGTTACGAGCTACAGTATAACCGATGACTGGAGTCGGGTTGCTCATCTCAACGACATACACCCAGTTGTCGAAAGGTGATCGGTTTTAACCTGGTCAGCGGTGGCCAGTGTGCCCAAAACCACCAGTCCCGCGTAGCGTCTCAGTCAATTCATCCCGCACCAAGTAATCAACCCCCAAATAGCTCGCCACCACGAGTTGAGCGATACGAACTCCAGGATCCAAGTCTACGGTTTCACCACCTAAATTCACCAAAAGCACTCTTACCTCACCGCGATAACCAGCGTCGATGAGACCAGGGGCATTCAACACTGTGATCCCATGGTTGAGCGCCAATCCACTTCGCGGCATCACCAAGCCCATTGTCCCAGAGGGCAACTCGAGTGCAACTCCAGTTCTAGCTAGCCCTCTGGAACCAGGGAGCAACGTTAGGGGCTCAACGAGGGTAAGGTCCGCACCAGCATCGTCTGGCAGCTGCCGAACCGGCACCTGCGCCTTCGGGTGAAGCAGCTTTACAGCGACATTGGTCACCTGTTGATCCGGATCAGCTTCTCAAGTTGATCGATCAATCTATCCTGCCGCGATCCCTGGCGCAGCCAACGAAAACGACGACCAATTCCCCAAACCGTACAGAGCATCATCGCCTCAATCACGATATGGCTAGACATTTTTGAACTACCCGATCGCCTATCGTGAAAGGTTATAGGAACCTCAATAACACGAAAGCCCAGTTGCGAAACAAGATACGCCATCTCGACTTGAAAACCATAGCCGTCGGCGCGAATCTCGTCCAAGTTGATCAACTTAAGGACCTCGGAGTCGTAGGCTCGGAATCCGGCGGTAGCATCACGCACACTGATACCGAGCATCGCCGAAGCGTATAGGTTTCCAAGGCGCGAGATCAACAACCGTGGCATGGGAAGCCCCTCTGAAGAGCCACCAGCAACATAACGCGACCCTATAGCCAGCCCAGCGCCAGCATCAAGTCCATTAAGTAACTCCGGGATAAGCTTTGGATCATGTGAGAAGTCTGCGTCGATCTCAACGACTGCGCTTGCTCCAGAAACTAGAGCTTCGTGAAATCCGGCACGATATGCTGCGCCAAGTCCATCCTTCTCTGGGCGGCGAAGCACTCGCACATGCGGGTCATCCACGCCAACCTTCTCCACCAGGTCAGCTGTGCCGTCGGGTGAACTATCGTCAACCACGAGTACAGTCGACGAAGGCACGGCCTCACGCACCGCGTAGACGATATCTACGACGTTGCTAGCCTCATTGTACGTTGGAACGATCACCCAAGGGTGCTCTGACGCCGTCCGACCCATATGTCCCTTCTTGTTCGACGTACATCAATGGTACCCCACTCAGCATACACAGCGAGTAACCTGGCTGTCATGTTGGCATGGATGGATCTTGAAATGACTGGCCTGCTCCCTGAGCGCCACGTGATCATAGAAATCGCGATGATTGTTACCGACGATGATCTTAATACAATCGAGGAGTTTGGCCCAATCGTCATTCATGCAAGTGAAGCCGAACTTGCGGAGATGGAAAAGGTCGTTTGCAAGATGCATGAGACCAACGGACTGCTTGCCGACGTGCGTAGCTCAACGACAACACTCGCCGAGGCCAGCGCCCAAGCGTTAGCCTTTCTGAAACGCCATTGCCCTAACGCACGTCAGGTGCCACTATGTGGTAACTCCATCGGTACCGATCGTCGATTTCTCGTTAAATACATGCCCGAACTAGAGAACTGGCTACATTACCGTTCGGTTGATGTCTCAAGCATTAAAGAGCTTGCAAAGCGATGGTACCCAGGGCTAACCGAGCTCGTTCCCAACAAAGATAGCTCACATCGCGCACTAGATGACATTCGCGACAGCATCGCTGAGTTGCAGTTCTACCGCGAACATCTATTCGTCGATGCTCCAGTGATCATCAGCTCTGACAATACGTGAGAGTCGTAGACGGTTATAACGTTGCACCGCAATGAACGGCAAATTCGCAATCACTGCGTACGCTACCGGCAGCACGCGAAAGCCGGCGTGCAGCCACAACACGGGCACCCATTGCACCGCTAGTAAGCCAGTATGGACCAGCTCCGCTCGAACGGTTTCGAGATACATGCGCTCGAGCGCGGACCGTTGACGAGTCAAAAGGTGTCGTTTTGACATACCGCCCCCGAATCCTCCCGCCTCAGGCAGTCTGTCCTTCCAGGTCTCGATTTGAAGTTGACGGCGATACCAGCCAACCGATGGTCCCCTTAACCACCAAGCTACACGTGCGATAGAGCGTAAAGTCCCGAGCGATAGCCGCGATCCTACGAGACCGATCAACAGACTCGCGCCCACCCAGAACACTACCGCGATAGCCACCGCTACAAGATTGGACATCTAGCGCCTGGTCCTCATCGATTGACCCCTCCACTTGGTTTGCCCACGGACAAGATCGAATCCAGAAGTTGCCACTATCCAGACAAAGACTGGAAGATAGAGGAGCTGCAGAACCACACTCGACCACCAGAACGTCCCGATCCGACGTGCAACCAGGGTGTTGGATGCACACGTTACAGCTAGCACTGCTACAGCCAATAGCAAAACTTTCGAAGCAGAGGTCGCGATCACCACCAGAGCCGACAACTGAGCCGCAACCATCAAGATCGCCACCCCAGCTCCAGCTCCACGCACCATGAGTGCTCCACGTGCGACATTCTTACGGAACCCCTCAAACAACGATGCAAAACCTGCTGGATACATCCGAAACTCGATCCATCCACGCCCAGCCAGCAGAATGGTACGACCGCCCCATCTCCAAAATCGCTCACCCAGTGCCTGGTCATCAAGGACTGACTCAAGAATCGCTACATGCCCTCCGACCTCCTGATAGCGCACCACCTGGCAACAAAGAACTGGCCCGAAAGTGGCCCGCGAAGATCCGGGCCCTAGAGCGCTAAACGCACCCGAAGCAATCAATGACACCAGGTTTGGATAGAACGCAAACTGCTCATACCACCTGAACATGCGGTGAAAGGGTTGCACACTGACGAGATCATCTGGGTGGCTTCTAGCCAAACCGACCAGCTTCGCCAATGCATCCTCCGCCACGAGGTCGACATCTGCATCCATGAATACAACTGTCTCAACGCCTGGTCTGGGGCTCCACGCACTCAAGGCGCCGGCCTTCGGATTATTGCCGCGACGCCGATCAAGACGCAGGACTCGGGCTCCATGGCTGAGTGCTATCTGACCGGTGGCGTCAGTCGAGCGGTCATCAATAACCGTCACCTCGAAGTCCACACCCTGTTGGTGAGCCAGCGCAGAAAGAAGTCTCGGCAGGAGGAGAGCTTCGTTGTGGGCTGGGATGACGACCTCAACTCCTGCCAATGGGTCGCAATCATCTGCTGTCACAAGCCTAAAGCGAGCAGAGAAAAGCCTCCACGCGAAATAGACCTCGCCGACGACTATAAAGAGCGGCCACGTCACCGCGATGTTGGCAAACAGGTTAGAGCCGATCGACAATCTCTCGCAGTCGACGAAACGATCCCAACGGATCATTCCCAACAGGAGATACCATGAGCGTGCCCACTCCTGCCCCAGCATGAGCCCTGACCCTATCCTCCACGAATCCCGAATCACCTACCAGATTGAGACGCTCTAGCAGATCCAATGGTATGCATGCCGCTGCCTTCTCACGTTCACCGCCCAGGTACAGTTCCTGAATCTGCTCCGCTAAGTCTCCATAACCATAACGATGGAAGAGGTCGTTGTAGAAATTCTTTGTCCTTGCACCCATTCCGCCTACGTAGAGGGCGATATGAGGGCGCGCAAGCTCCAACAACTGCTGGACATCGTCTCCGATCGCTAGCATGCCACCTGCCACAACGTCAAAGTTGGCAAGACTGCCATCACGCCGTGCCAAACCCTTTTTGACCGCCTCTCCCCACACAGCCTCCGCCTGTTCGGGCAGATAGAATATCGGGAGCCAACCCTCGGCTAGTTCTGCAGCTAGAGCCACATTCGCTGGACCGATCGCTGCGACATAGATCGGCAGCCGAGGACGAACCGGCTGTGTGATCAACTTCAATGCCTTGCCCAGACCAGTACCACCTGGAAACGGAATCTGATAGATCCCATCGGCCTCTAGACGTTCGCGACGCCAAACCTTCCGGCAGATCTCGATGAGTTCACGTGTCCGTGCAATCGGCCGATCATACGCGACCCCGTGCCACCCTTCGATAACCTGTGGGCCAGAAGCCCCGAGCCCAAGAACCGCACGACCCCCAGAGACGTAGTCAAGTCCGGCTGCCGTCTGAGCAATCAGCGCAGGCGTCCGCGAGTAGATCGGCAGGATGCCAGGTCCAAGCTCCACCCGAGTCGTTCTCGCCGCCAAATACCCCAGAATGGACACCGCATCAAACCCGTAGGCCTCTGCAACAAAGACGATGTCAAGCCCTGCCTGCTCATAGGTCACCACCTGCTCGACCGTCTCAAGAATATCGCCCGCATAGTTGACCTGCATAGCTAACTTCATCATTCCTCCATCGCAGTCATTCCCAGTCTACGTTAGGAGATCTTCCTCGTCCCAGCAGACCGGCGCTACTTCTCCACCACCCATTCGCGACTGACATATTGCGTTCACGTTTCCGTGAAAAACCGCGCCCGCAGCCACCGGTTAAACACGCTCTGCAACATCCAAGACGACATGATCCAGCTTGGCTCGACGTTAATTCTGGCAACCTTGGAGAGGTGTCGCTAGCCGTCGACGAGTCCACGCTTTGGCTTTGGCAGCATCTGCCAACCCAAGCCACGTTCTCCACACCCGTTGACGTGCCCTAAGCCTGAATCTACCGACGCACCCCGGTGTCGGGGCGTGGCGGTGGCCCTTGGGCTGTGATTTCGTTCCGTTGATTTAACCCGGGGTTCTGGATCGGTTCTGACCCAGAGTTAGGCGTGGTGGGTTAAGGATCTGATTTGGTGTTTCATTTGTGGGGCGCATGGAGAGTGTTGCCCGACCGCGCTTTCGAGTCGGAGGTAGTTCCCTAGATGGGAACCGGTTCGAGTGCCCTAAGGGTGATGAGTGCTCTTATGAAGGCCTTGGCCCATGGCCAACGAGCCGGAGTACGCAGTATCATCTTTCCCGATCGGTTGACGAGTCGTCCGACAAGCGAGATGAAGTGGTTACGAAAGCTACGAGCTATGACCATGGATTCTCGAGGGGTAATGGTACCAAGGTAGCTCACCTGACGGGTGAGGTTATGGGCAAGGACCGCATGGGCTAGCCATGCTCCATTGGCATGAAACTTACCAGAGGGGATATGTTCTAGTCCTGCCCCCTCTTTGAGATCTTTGATGGAGAGTTCAATCCGTGCTCGGTTCCGATGGAACTGATCCACCTCAACAGCTGAACCTTCCAAGTCAGTAACAAACCCGAAGTATCTCCAGTTAGGAAAGAGCTCTGCCTGGTCACCAATGAGGCGGGTACGACGGATAATGAGACGTCTGCCCTTATAGGTGGTCTCGGCTACTTGGGCCTCACCGTTCTCGGTGTAGTCAATAGCTACCCAGGAGTCCTTACTGATCTCCTCTACCAGCGACTTTATCCCCTTGGCGTTTGCACGAACCGCCATGGTGTAAGAGATGCCTAGACGTTCTAACTCCTTCAAGGTCGCATCTGATTGATACCCAGAGTCAAAGCGGATGGTGATCTTGCCTGTTGCACCGATGCGTCGACACCTAGCGATGAGTTCTTGAACAAAGCGTTTGGTTCCCCGTTGTGTATTGGCTGAACCCTTTCGCATTCGACAATGAAGTACCTCACCAGTGTCAGAGCGAACCGCGAGTATGGGGTGATAGCCCAACTTCTTGGTATAGCCATAGGCTGCTCCCTGCTTGTGATACCCAGATACCTCACAGATAGTAGAGTCGATGTCGATGACGAGGGGATCGTCTCCCGGGGCCATCCCAAAGGACCAAGCCTTTGCAAGCTCTGCCTCAATCACCTCATCTAATTGACGAACGTGACATGAGGTAAAGGAGCGCAGATAAGTACCAAGGGTTGAGGGAGCTACTACCCGAAAGGGAAGCAGCTTCGAAGATGACCCGGCTCTCAACATATCTATATGGTCGATGTGAGAGGCTCCCGCCACCATCGCATGAATGAGGGTCAATGACTTACTCGCCGGATTGGCTCCACCCACTCGACCGGTGAGATCGACCCGCTCGGAGATGAGAGCATCTAGACCAAGCTTGGAAGCAAGCGTGGAGACTAGAAGGAGTCCCGCATTGGCGACCAGATTCTCGTCGTCAAAGGCAACCTCGATAGCCTCTGGCGTGTGGTAAGATTGTGTCACAGAAAGTGTTCTCCTTGGTTGGTCGTTTTGGCTGCTTTCTAACTTCCATTCTACCAGCTCAGGGGGCACTTTCTTCAGTTTTGGGGGACCAATTCTCCGGGTGCGTCGGTGGTTCTAGGCTCAGAGGTAGACCTGTGGTGGTCGGATAAGCCCACCCAAAGCGACACCCTGTGGCCCAACACAATCACCATATCTCCCGCCTTCCGCGATTCGATCAAGGTGTCGTCCGTACCGCTCGACACTCGTGGCTTAGCGCTTGTCCAGCAAGCTAAGGCAGGCCCGCTAGGAGCGTGGGTCTGAATCACCTTCCAGATCCGGTGGTGGGGCCCTAAAATTTGCCAAAATTGGGATTGTGGTCTTGAGTTCTCGGTTTCGGTTCTCAATTGGGGTCAATGATCCCAAGTCGGGCCGATTCGCTGCGCTCTAGGCCATCGCCAACCCTGCATTCACTCTTGCATTGGAGAGCTTTCGTAAGTTATGACAGATTGAGTGCAGCGTCCACTCAGTCTCGGCTCCTTGTAGTCCTCGAAGGCGTAGGTGGCCCGCTTTCTGTCTAACTTTCATCTGTCCAAATACTGGTTCGACGATAGCTTTGCGTCTTGCATAGTCGATGCGTCCAGACTTGGTTCGAAGGCGACGGGCCATGCGCTCTCTTCGCGTTGCGTTCTTTGGGATCCGCCCGCGTGGAGAATCACTCACGCATTCATTGTGCTTCATGCGTCCGGTTGCGACGAGAGCGTTGATGTCGAACTTGGTGATGTGGCCAAGGTTGGCCTCCGAGCAGTAGCCAGCATCAGCTAGGTAGACCCGTGGGGAACGGGTGATGTTGGCTGCTTTGAGACTTGTCGTAGTCGCCTCAATCATAGGGATGAGTTCGTTGACGTCTGTGGCGGCTTGGGTTACCTTGGTTGTAACGATCACCTGAGAGCCCTCATCCACCACTGCCTGGGCGTTGTAGGCGAACTGGAACCCATCGTTAGTCTTCATCATCCGAGAATCGGGATCAGTGAAGCTGCGTTGGGCCTTTGGGTTTGGTCGTATTGGGGTTTGTGTAGCATCAGTATCGGTGCTGGCTGGGCTAACGGTTTCGGTAGTGGCCTTGGTTGAGCCGGCGACCTTCGCATCATCATCAACAACAGTGGTCTCTGTCTTGGCAACGGTGTTGGTTGGGGCCTGCTTGTTGAGCTCTGCCTTCTTGCTGGTCGTGGCCTTGGTGTGCCTATCGGCCTTAACACGGGCCTCAGCCTCGATAGCCTCCTTTGCTTGGCGCATCTTGGCGATCCGGGTCTCGCGACGACGAAGCTCCTCTGGGATCTCATCACCTCGCTTGTCAACCCCATAGGCCTCATCCTCGGCTGAGTCGGTAGCTTCAGCCTCAGCGAGCATCGTAGCTACCTGGGCCTCGATCTCTTCGATCCTCGGTCCAAGACGTTCATAACTCATGGACTTACGCCTAGACGCTCGGGCTCGAAGCTTAGTCCCATCGAGGGCAACCCTACCAAGGGTAACGAGTCCTGCCTCACAACAGAGAACCAGTACCTGGCCAAAGAGATCACCAAGTGCGGCCTCGTGGCGACGACGGAACCGAGCCAGGGAGCGATAGTCAGGAGTCGTGTTGGCACTGAGCCATCGAAAGGCGATATCAACGCAGCATCTCCTCTCCATCTCTCTTGAGGAAGTCACTCCAGTCGAGTAGGCATAGAGGAGAAGCTTTAACATCATTGCCGGGTCATAGGGTGGTGCACCAGAGGCCTCGGCATAAGAGTCATAGATATCAGAGAGATCCAAGAGCTCATCGACAACCTCTGAGATGAAACGTGCAGTGTGATCATCTGGAAGCCAGTCATCAAGGGAGGGAGGCATGAGGAGCATCTGGTCTTGGTCATAGGAGCGGAAGGTCTTGGTAGAACGAATCCGAGTTTTGCCCCGAGGGACTAGCTGTTCCTGAGTCGGTACCATAGTGACATCATCGCAGCTCATAGCCACTATTTTAGCATAAGATGACCCATAAGTCCAGCTCAAACGCCATAATTGGGATCCGAATTGCATTCCCTAACATGATCAAAGAAGGGATTCTGACCCACGCTCCTAGCCCTAGATCTTTATACCTGGCTCGCGCATCGATTTTACTCTATCCGCCGCACTACAACGGTTCCGTGGATCTTACTCTCTGAACAGTTTGGATCGCAGTACGGTCGTGTGCGAAACTTCAAGGCCAATGTCATCAAGGCACTCCCAGTCGTGCACCTCGCCTACCCCGAGGCCAACGTCTCGCCGTCCGCAGGCGGTTTGGTTCTAAAGCCTTCGCCTTTACCAGTTACCAGAAAGATCGTGCTCGACGCATGACAAGTTGTCCACCGATGGGCTGTGTGAAACACAGTTATCCACGCATACGAACTAGCGCCCCAGTAAGTTTGCCAAAAACCTACACAAATCCCAGCTCAGGGCACGCATACGAACTAGCGCCCCGTGCGCATACGAACTAGCGCCTGTCCCTGTGTTCTCCCAGCTCACAGCGCACAAATCGCGACCGCCTATATATCTACTCCTATTGGTTTTAAAAACCTAGTATTAGGTAGCCGAACTTGTTGAAAACTGTCTCCCCGCTCGCTACGCTCACGCTGCCGCCGCAAGGCTACGCCTTGCGTTATCCTGGCAAGGATGGTAGGTCAATCATGATAACCGGGAATCATTCGAATATCGGGATTAGCCTCGCCAACACTTCGTCCATAACTAGCGCTGGTACACTTTCCAGCCTGCGGGCATTGCGGGCTCCTAAATCGATCGCACGTGGCTGATCGCAGCGGATTACGCCGGTGGTTTTCGTGCCCGCTTCCTGGAGCGACACGGCAAACCCCGCAGTCCTGGCAAAGTTACCTCCGGTGGTGATCGGCAACACGATAGGAGTCCGCGTCAGCCGATTAAACGCGGTCGCCGACACCACCAGTACTGGACGCGTGCCTTGCTGTTCGTGCCCCGATGTCGGGTTAAGCGACACGAGGTAGATATCGCCACGCTCCACTAAAGCAACTCATTGCCGACAGGTTTTGCATCGAGCCATTCCCGGTCTTGCTGAGATAGTTCATGTGACATATCACATTGGGCCAGTAGGTCGCCTAAGGTGTAGTGCGCTCGTGGTGCTGGCTCTATTACCATCCGCCCGTTATCTACTCCAATTCCGACCGTCGCACCAGCGTGTAGGTGCAGCAAATCGAGAATAGCAGGAGGAACGGCCAGCATGACTGAGCCTCCAACCCTGCGAAGATTTGTCGTGTGCATTACGCACCTCCATTGAATTAGTTATATACAAGTATAACACCTGGCAACCCTATCGCTCCGCCTTTTTTTGATCCGATACAGTTTTGCCAGTTCATCACGCAATTTCTCGCGAGGCTCACCCCCCCCCCGCTCGTCGCCAGCCCTCACACGATCCAAAACACTCGGCACAGTTAGCGCATTGCAGCTCTGGCAAAGAACACAAGCAGCCCGGCCATGAAATCATGAAAACCGGAAATCATGATTCTCTACTAAACCTGAATCCACCGACGCACCCCGGTGTCGGGGCGTGGCGGTGGCCCTTGGGCTGTGATTTCGTTCCGTTGATTTAACCCGGGGTTCTGGATCGGTTCTGACCCAGAGTTAGGCGTGGTGGGTTAAGGATCTGATTTGGTGTTTCATTTGTGGGGCGCATGGAGAGTGTTGCCCGACCGCGCTTTCGAGTCGGAGGTAGTTCCCTAGATGGGAACCGGTTCGAGTGCCCTAAGGGTGATGAGTGCTCTTATGAAGGCCTTGGCCCATGGCCAACGAGCCGGAGTACGCAGTATCATCTTTCCCGATCGGTTGACGAGTCGTCCGACAAGCGAGATGAAGTGGTTACGAAAGCTACGAGCTATGACCATGGATTCTCGAGGGGTAATGGTACCAAGGTAGCTCACCTGACGGGTGAGGTTATGGGCAAGGACCGCATGGGCTAGCCATGCTCCATTGGCATGAAACTTACCAGAGGGGATATGTTCTAGTCCTGCCCCCTCTTTGAGATCTTTGATGGAGAGTTCAATCCGTGCTCGGTTCCGATGGAACTGATCCACCTCAACAGCTGAACCTTCCAAGTCAGTAACAAACCCGAAGTATCTCCAGTTAGGAAAGAGCTCTGCCTGGTCACCAATGAGGCGGGTACGACGGATAATGAGACGTCTGCCCTTATAGGTGGTCTCGGCTACTTGGGCCTCACCGTTCTCGGTGTAGTCAATAGCTACCCAGGAGTCCTTACTGATCTCCTCTACCAGCGACTTTATCCCCTTGGCGTTTGCACGAACCGCCATGGTGTAAGAGATGCCTAGACGTTCTAACTCCTTCAAGGTCGCATCTGATTGATACCCAGAGTCAAAGCGGATGGTGATCTTGCCTGTTGCACCGATGCGTCGACACCTAGCGATGAGTTCTTGAACAAAGCGTTTGGTTCCCCGTTGTGTATTGGCTGAACCCTTTCGCATTCGACAATGAAGTACCTCACCAGTGTCAGAGCGAACCGCGAGTATGGGGTGATAGCCCAACTTCTTGGTATAGCCATAGGCTGCTCCCTGCTTGTGATACCCAGATACCTCACAGATAGTAGAGTCGATGTCGATGACGAGGGGATCGTCTCCCGGGG
>NZ_JXUW01000027.1 GCF_000949255.1 Ferrimicrobium acidiphilum DSM 19497
CACTTTAGTCCTGATGAGCTAGCGCACACCACAGATGCATGTAATGCTTGTGCTATCCTTTGTACATCTGAAGAAACAGGTGCCAATTACTTCGAGAGCCACAACGATCCAACTGTTCAGGTAAAGCGACTGAGCAAGCGGATTGAAGCTCTCGGGTTTGAGGTCACCGTAACCGAGAGGGTTGCCTAGGCCAGAGCATCTCACAACGCAAAGACCAGCTCGCATCGTCGGATGCTTAGGTTTTGTCGTCCTTATTTTTCCTGGTAGGGGGCATTACACTTTAGAAGCGGCCAGTTGTATTGGAAGCTAGACGTATGTCGGCCCACCGTACTACTGGAGACCAACAGGTGTTGTCCAGCCCGCATGGTTGAGAGTTTTGCTGCGATCGACGCGGCTGTCAGTTCGTCTCGCAGAAAATGTTACCGAATCCTGAACAACTTTGAATGCTTTAGACAACTACTGGACACACCACCTATTCTGAAAAGCGCTGTTACGAACTCATTACCTCTATCTAAGAGTTCAACAATCAACAACTATTCAGTTGGAATAACCGGCATCTGGTTGTAAACAGACTCACCACCGATCTGACGAGCACTCAAATGTCACCGATACAGTCAGCAGGAACACCGAGAACGGACTGAGGAGACGACGAGCTGTGCCCCAACCCTAGCTTCTCAGTGGAGGCGAAGTATACTGCGGATATGCACGCACGGATAGGAGCGCCTCGAAGAGCCAAGGCTATTGGTGTCGTGCCGGTAGCGCTAGCGTTCCTCATCTCCGCCTGCTCCTCCCCGACATCCTCCAGCGCGCACAAGGTCACACCTGGAATGCACCTAACGCCGGTAGTGATCCCCACTGGCGCTCCGGTGTTCCTGGGTGGTGCTTCTGAGAGCGATGGCAGCGGCCTGTTGACCTTTAATCCGCAGGTCCCGAGTTCGAACACACCAAAGCATTTCATCCCACCGGACTCGGCCTTGTTGGCCGGTGTATCGAGCAGCGGCAAGCTCCGACCACTGTTGACAATCGCCCAAGGACGTGCGCTGATATCCCCCTTCAAGCGCTCGGGCGGGAGCTTCGTCATGTCAGCATCATTCGTAAACTCCAAGATCGGATGGGCCACGCTCTGGAGTGCCGTATCCGCTACAGGAATCGTCGTCAGGACGACTAGCGGAGGGAGATCTTGGTCCCGGATTAGAGGCACCTACAGCGCGGGCAATGGCTCGAGTCTGATCGTCACCGCGGTGAACGCAACAACCGCTTGGCTGGAGATCACACCAGCGGGAGCGAATGTTAGTGACTATTTCTACCGCATCACTGCTGCGGGCCAACAAGTCCAACCGGTCTGCCTCTGTGACGGAGGGCCGACGTTGCTCGGGGTGCTGAGCCAAAGCGATGCGATTGGAGCGATATCGCCATTGGACAACCAGCCGCCAACGCCGGCAGGTGTCTCATTCTTTACATTCTCGGACACCAAGAGCACAATCTGGACTCCTGCAACTCCTCTTCACTATGCGCTCGCTACAGGAGGGTTGCGTGAGCAGCCAGAGGTCGTCGGGATCACAATGGGACCACACAAAGGGATCAGCAACGTAGTGGTAGAGACGAATCATACCGTGAAGGCGAGGATCAGGATCTCGGATATTCACGACTTGCCTTCTGCCACCTTTGGCCCACACGGCTCCTTGCTTCTTGGGTGGGTAACCGAACAGGGTGACGCGAAACTGGCACTCTTTGCCCCAGGTCAAAGCAAGCCGTATAGAACCGCGGACCTAGGCAGTATTGTCCCGAAACACGGAGGAGCGGGACCGATCGGACCTCAACCAGTGACAGTTCAGAGGGCAGGATCATCGTTTCTGGTGTTGAGTGCGGAATCGCTTCATAACTTTGGCGTTCTCAGGCGTGCCTGGACCGTGTCCGGCTGACAAGCAGGCTGGATTCGCTCACCGAAGGCGACACCGGTCCCCACGTACCTATGCGGCTTGGGTCGTCTAGACTTGTTCGAACGCCATTCAGCAACACATGGGGGGTCCTCGAATGTCGATGTCCCCTACGGGAGCTCCTGTCCACCGGCAAGGTGAACCAAACCTTTGGCTAGTTTGCCGAGACCAGATCTCCCCAGAGTTCTAAAAGGCCAATGGCCAAGCATTCCTTCCACCGAGCCAAAGGTGCAGGGAGCAATCGCTGACTCGAGATCGAGGGGCACCGCGACGGACTAGCTTTCAGCCACCCAAAGTCGTCTACTACCATCACGTAGTCAACTAGGTTGACTCCCATATCAGAGTAGGAGGTCAACATGGAGTACCCGGGACGACACGAAGTCCCGAATCGCTCGGGCACATACTCCAACAGGCTCGCTTGCTCTCGAGGCTGACCCAACGCGAGTTCGCCAACCGCCTCGACACCACCCAGCGTCCCATCTGGGAGCTCGAGACGAACAAGTCGTCGATCGCCATGCTACGACTCCTCCCATACCTGGTCGATTGCGACATGACCCTGACCGCGACCATCGCAAGGATGGGCGACCGCAATGACTGAACTCACCGTCGAGATCTATGGCACCTTGATCCGATTCGGAAGCAACTTCGACGTCCAGGGCGGCGGCGCTGGCATGACGCCGGTTTTTATCACGCGTATTGGCCACAAATTGACGGCGCCATCCGCATGCGGATCAAACGTTTGCTCAACAACACCTCACGTGACCGAACATGCGGGGTCGGCAAGCCTGTGCCACTCAAGTACGCGATGGGCGGCACCTGATTGCGATCGATCACCGAGGAGTACCGGCTCGATTCCGAAGTGCTCGAGGCGGACTTCGTGATCCTTTGGTCCTGCCGTTACTATGAGAAGTCATGACTCAGGTGATCGTGCTGAATGGCGGCTCGAGCTCAGGGAAGTCCTCGATCGCGCGAGCCCTCCAGGACATCTTGCCGAAAGTATGGCTGACCTTCGCAGTGGATGCCCTGATCGAGGCGCTCCCTGGTCGAGGCGACGATCCCCGCTCGGGACTGGTCTTCGAAGCGGACGGCACCGTCACCGTCAAGACCGAGTTCCGAGCCCTCGAGGACGTCTGGTACGCGGGCCTGGCGTTCATGGCTCACAACGGCGTGTCGTTTATTCTCGACGAAGTCCTACTGACCGGAGGTGTCGGACAACGACGACTGCAAGCCGCATTAAACGGCATCAACTTGTTGTGGGTCGGCGGCCAGGCACTCACTTCGAGAGTCCATTGGCGGATGGCTAGATCGTCGGTACCACACCCCATCGCCTGTTGAAGTTAGAAGGCGTATCGTCGCTTTGCTTGGGCAGCAGGGTTGGCACGTTCGTGATGGCCGCCTCGTTATAGGACAGCGGCTGTACGTGGAACCCGGAACCGCTATGTCACTTGGGCGCGATGCACTGCTGGCAGGGCTTCATGCGAATATTCGGAAAGTCATCGAGAGGTTCGTCGAAGACCACCTTGACGTTGCCATTTTTGAGTCATTCAAGGCTATCAATTACCGAGTGAAGGAGATGAGCAGTCTCGATCTCGACGGTAGCAAGCTCATGGACGCAACATTAAACGTAACGAACCCGAAGATTCGCTTTGCGGACCTGTCCTCGCAAACTGGGAAGGATGTCCAGCAAGGTTTGCATTTCCTCTTCAAGGGAGCCGTACAGGCATTTCGAAACCCTGATGCTCATGAACAGTTCAGGCTGCTTGACGAAGAGGAGGGGCTAGAGGTGCTGGCATTCGCTAGCATGCTGATGCGCAGACTGGTTCGGGCAGACACAGCTAGCCAAAACTCGTCCCAGGAGTCGGCGCAGTAGAAGTCGTCACCGGCGGCGCAACGGTGGCCGTCAGGGTGGATGAGTTCGGTATCGACTGGGCACCCGCACCGAACACAGAAGACCCGCGACACTTCCCTTTACAGCGGGAGGCTCGCCATTTGCTCGAGCTGTAGAGAACCCGTCTACCCTCGGACGGGCTCGCATAGTTGAGGGCCTTGGGCTTGTTGGCTATCAGTTGGCATCTGAGAAGTGTAGGTATCTGTGCTAAGGCTAAAGTACAGCTTGGCGCCAGTCGTCGTCGAAACTACAACTCCGCCTGGAAGAACGTTGTCAATGGTAGTCAATTGAAGACCACTCGGAGCTGGGAACGTCTTTCGCTTCGCTGAGTCGTACCCAAAAAGAGATGTAGTCGCCGGAGTGATCGGGACTGCTGCGTCTGTCCATGGCTGGAGCGCGATCTGCGAATCGGTGATATGTCCAGATGGACTAGAGTTATCTTGGACCACACCACCTATGAGATGAACGCGTGTGGTGCTCGCACCTGGGGTTACACAGACGAAGGCGCCGACGGTGGATAATTGGATACCTGGAACCTCGAAGCCATTTACAACCGGCACTTTAGAGATAGGAGTAGAGGTAAATGTCCAGCCAGAGGCAGTCATATTGCCATAGCCGGATCCAGCCTCTGCCAACACGCCAATCTCGTGATTGTACTGCTGGGTCAAAGACTCCTGTCCGGCTTGAGCCTGTTGCTGGAGTTGCGAGACTTGCTTGGATGACCTATGGCCTGCATTGGGACTCTCTACGTCCTCTAGCGTTCTAAGAAAGATCGACTGCAGGGTACTGGAGGAGGAGGGATTCGACGGCGTGGATGCTGGGTTCCATGCAAAACTTCTGGCTACCGCTAGGTAGTTATCCTGGAAATGTTGGGGCCAATGCTGAAATTCTTGAACTTCAGTGCTGGATAGATCCTGTAAGC
Organism: Ferrimicrobium acidiphilum DSM 19497; assembly: GCF_000949255.1. Taxonomy (NCBI): domain Bacteria; kingdom Bacillati; phylum Actinomycetota; class Acidimicrobiia; order Acidimicrobiales; family Acidimicrobiaceae; genus Ferrimicrobium; species Ferrimicrobium acidiphilum. Next base: position 4,748 of record NZ_JXUW01000027.1, read on the forward strand.
TCCACTCAGCACGAGTGCTCCCGGAGAACCTTGGCGGAAGACTCACGCTATCAACAACATGGGTGGATGGATCTCGCGCATGTGCGGTGCCAACAGTGATAACTACTGCACCAAGAACTAGAGCGCCAATGGAAACCAGGGAAACCGCCCGATGATTTTTGATAAGCCGCCCGATGGATTCTACTTGCGTTTACTCACCTTTCTCGGATAGGTCCGGAGGGCACTGGACGGCCCTTTGCTGCCGACACAACAATAATACATGTCAGTAACGCATTGGGCTAACGAACGGTATGCGATCCACCTGAAGCGCGAGTGGGTCGAGTGGAGTGGAGATGCGACAAACGCTCATAATCCAAAGGTCGCACGTGTGGAGAGCCACATCATTGCAAGAGTCGCAGGGCTGATCGATAGCGAGCACAAACGGAAAGTGATAGGATCACAGCACGAGAGCTCTAGTGAATGTGTTCCCTGAGATAACCAAGAATCGCAAGGTACTCTATATTGGAGGTGTAGCGGCAGCCGTGGTGGTTGCAGGCTCGCTTTCGCTAATGATGCCAAAGAGTTCGGGCGCGTCAGAGTTGCCAGGGTTGTCCGGTCTGACGCCTGCGAAGGCCGCTCATCTGCAACAGCAGATCTTGGCTCAACAGCAGGAGAGCGCGTCGAACCATTCCACTCAAAGTTATGCTCAAGGACTTGCTCAGGTGCAAAAATCATCTGTTCCGGCGTCCAAGTTGCCTTTTCCCACTGGAATTCAGAACATCAAGCAGTCGGGCCTGGGTCCATCGTTCATCGTCTCGAATGAATGGGATACGGTCATGAACAGTACAGAATATGTTGTCTACTGCGGTGGTGTGGCGTCAGCTGCCGACTTAACGACAGGCGGCTCGGCTGTTACGACTGGCGCGGTTGAGGTCTGGAAGAATATCGACTCAGGAGCAACAGCTACCCCTCAAGAGGTCGGTCTCTACAAGTTTGCGGGATCAGCGTCATCAGCGCTTAAGGCCACCAGCGCATCTGAAAGCACTGTTACTTTGGCCTACAAGACCGGAACGGTCACGTTTGACCTTGCAAACGATTCCTTTTTGCCATCATCGTAAGCGACTACTCCAACGAAGATCTGGGAGCTGGTATTGAGCGGGGGACAGTCCTGAGGCTCTCTTCTCCGCGTGGGGTCTGGAGTGGCGAATCCTATGTGATCCACCTCTCATGCGAGAGGATCAACCATAATAGATGCGGGTGGAAACGCTTGACTAATCTGGCCCCACCACGCTTGACCAATCTGGCCCCACCCTCAACACCACGGTTCGTAGACTTGAAGCATTCTCATCGCGATCTACCTCAACGTGGCAGGTATCACAGGTCAGCCTTTTAGCGAGCTTTGCACCCGTTAGTCTGCCTCCGCAGTTGTGGTGGATCTGTGATGACGGGAAGAAGCGATTTACAACGACTACCTTCACTCCCACACGTTCTGCCTTGTAGGTAAGCGTTGGTCGGAAGGCTCCGAGTCCGGCATCGGATACCGAACGGCGGAATGCCCGTCTTCCCATGCTCCGTTTCATGGCAGCGAGGTTAAGGTCTTCAATCTTAACTTCGCTGTAGTTATCCACCAGATAACGAGTCAACTGGTGGATGCTTTCACGACGGATGTATACGGCTTTACGGTCTAACTTGACAAGCTTGGCTTTCGCTCGCCTGTGACCGTGTGATCCAGGTATCCGTCGTGAAAGAGTGCGCCCAACCCTGCGGCGCTCTGTGAGTGTAGCACGTAGTGGTGCTGGGTTGGGGAAAATTGTTATGCTGCCGTTACTGTCAGCCACGGTAGCTAGTGACCGTAGTCCTAGATCGACGCCAGCCTTGCCGGCTTTGGGTGACTGTCCCGATGGAGACACGATCTGTGTTCTTACGGCCATTTGGCAAGAGACGAACAACCTCCCCCATCTCTCCGATAAAGTGCAGTTGAGTAGTCGAGCGTTGTTTTTGGCTAGGTGTCGCTGTATTCTGCGAGTGTTCTCTTTAGAGCGTAGACCCCCTATGGTCGGCAGCACAATCGTCCGGCGATCATCCTCAAAGCGCATAGCGCCAGTCGTAAAACGTACTCTGTTCTGGTCTTTTCTCTTGGACTTGAACTTCGGGAATCCGACCTTCCTGCCCTTGCGACTTCCGCGTTTTGAGCTTGACCAGTTAGATAGCGACTGCACTAGGTCGGCTATACCAGAGGCATACGCTTCTTTGGAGTTGTCTCCCCACCAAGGCGCGACCTCGTCCTTCTCTTGGTTCCACTGTTTACGAAGAGCCTCAAGAGTCCACGGCGTAGATGGGCAACTCGCGTCTTTCTTCTTAGCCTCCATGTCTGACTTTACTTTGGCTAGCGCCCAGTTGTAGGCGACTCTTCTGGCTCCGAAGTGAGATCGAACAAGAGAAGCCGATTGTTGATCTTTTGGCCATTCTACTTCAAAAGAGGCACCTGCAACCGTCCATCCAGTCGGAACCTTTTCGCCGGTATCGTTGCATAACCCGAAGAGTACACTGACCGACTCTAGAGCATCTCGGTATTGCTCAAAATCTCCAGCTAGCGCGACTTTCCTGGTCGGTTTACCGTCATCGAGAAGAACTTTGCCTCCGGTGAGATCGGATACTTTCTGAGCCTGTACTTTTGTGCGCATCACTGCAATCATGAGCACACCGCACCAATAGCACGCTGAGCTTTGTTAACAGCTAAACGACGACCATAGAGACGAGCGCATAGTGACGTGAGCAGTTCTGTAACATCTCGTACTAAGTCGTCATCTACCTCAGCAGGGTCTACGACGACGAGTTTCCTTGATTGAGCCTCAAGTGCGGCTTCTATGTATTCAGCTCCAAACCGGCAGAAACGATCTCGATGCTCAACCAAAATTGTGCTTACTTTTGGATCTTTCAGTAGAGACAAGAACTTACGCCTATGCCCGCCAAAAGCTGAACCAACTTCTGTGACTACACGATCTATTGAGTACCCATGCTCTGTAGCCCAAGTAAGGACTCTGGCAACCTGACGATCTAGGTCTGGCTTTTGATCTGCAGAAGACACTCGCGCATATATCACGGCAGACTTAGGCACGGACAGCTGTGACTCTAAGTCTCGAACCAATATGAGTTGGCCAACTTTGCGGGCAGGTACAGGCAAAGTACCGGCACGATACCACTTAAATGCCGTTTGAGGATGTATACCTTGGGAGAGTGCCCACTCACGCAGGTTCATTACATCCTATTGTAGTACATCTGTACGTCAACTGTTGGAACCCCATCCGGAGCACCAAGAAGATTGACGTCACTGAGACCGAGCAAGATCTCGGCTATGCCGGTCGCATTTTGTTCCATAGGGGTCCTCCAGTGATGAGCTTTTCCCAATCCCATTCTGACAGTGCCCCTGTGACCCTCCCAAACTCACCCTGGTGCGTGGTTACAGCTGGCTAGATGCCCCACTTAAATCCTAAGTATCCGCGAACCGTCTGTCATGACAGTTGCGCCAGTTGATAATGCATGATCTCATCCAGCAAGCTCAGCTGCCCACTGTCTGAAGAGTTGACCTTTGCATCGGCACAGGAGCTAACCGTCACTCCCAGCAAGCGGACTGATGCGGGAACCGGCAATCCTGGTGGGACAGCCTTAGCAAACAGCTCGGGCAGACAAGCAGAGATCTCCTCGGCCCGCCATATAGGCTGTGCGACAGTGTGCGCCCGTGTTACCGTTTGAAAGTCGCCGAAACGTGCTTTGACGCTCACGGTTCGCCCTGTGAGCTCGAGTTCATGGAGACGGCGCGATACTTGTCCGGCCATCTCCTGCAGGGTGTTCAACATGACCGTCCGGTCGCTCAGATTCTCCTGGAAGGTACGCTCATAGCCCACGGATTTACGCTCGCGATGCGGCTGAACAGGACGCAAATCTATCCCTCGCGCCACTTCGTAGAACCAGAGGCCGGTCTTGCCAAACCGCCTAGTCAGGGTCTCCTGGGGTGTATTCCGGAGATCCAGAACCGTGTGAATCCCCATTTTGGACAGCCTTTCCACCGTGGCAGGACCAACACCGTGTAGCTTGCTAACGTGAAGCGGTGCCAAGAACGTCAACCCGCGATCAGGTGGAATCACCAAAAGACCGTTCGGTTTACGCCAATCGGATGCCAGCTTTGCTAGTGCTTTGTTATAGGACACTCCCGCCGAAGCAGTTAATCCTGTCTCCCGCTCGATACGTGCTCGGATCTCCTTGGCGATCTGGACTGCCAGTGTCCCATCTGTGGTGGCAGCTGTTACGTCAAGAAATGCCTCGTCCAACGAAAGCGGCTCGACCAGGTGTGTGTAGCTGCGCAGGATCCTCATGACTTGTTGTGAAGCCGCACGGTAGGCGTCCATTTTTGGGCGAACAAAAACCGCCTGTGGGCAGAGCACTCTGGCGCGTGATGCTGTCATCGCGGAGTGAATGCCGAAACTTCTGGCCTCATAGCTGCACGTCGCCACCACCCCGCGACTTGCAGGGTCTCCACCGACGACAACCGGCTGTCCCATGAGTTCAGGGTGGTCCCTTTGCTCTACGGCAGCAAAAAAGGCGTCCATATCCACGTGAATGATCTTGCGAATATGGGAGGGCTTCTCAGTGCGTTCGTCCAGCAATCGTGAACTCCTCGACTGCCCAGATCCTATCGACGCGCCCCTTCCTTGGATCAGACACTTCGACAGAACTAGCAGCTAGACAATACTATGCAAGTACAGAGTACCACTGTCTTTACACGCCTATTTCCCTCTATACGGCGGTCCCCTTGATACTTCCCACGGTTCGCGAACGCGCTCCGAGAATCCAACACGCACCTAGACCACACCAACCCTGTGAACTCGACTGTACTCGAAGCGGAGGATCTGCAGGAACTGGACAGACAGGGCGTGGAGGGCAAACCGCGGAAGTCGTAGTGGGAACTGTGCAAATGAGGAAGGCATATGACAACACTGACCTGGGATTTAGCGGAAACAGCGGAAGTTTCATAATTGGCGGTATCCACTTGCTCAGGACTACCTGTAGGAAACGTTACGGATGAGCGGAAGTGACAGCGACACTTCCTCACCTGCGCAGCGCCTTCCGCTCTTGCAGGTCGGAGCTGATGCACGATCGCGAGTGTTCGAGATTGCGAACTTGTTGGCCGTCAGAGTTCAGGGACCAAAACAACGAAATCACTGATCCCTAGCCCAGTACTCTAGCATCGCACGGCAGCTCCAAATCAGAAGAGTCCCAAGCGATGCCCCTACTCGACCACATGGTTGTCACAATGTCAAGTGAATACGGTGCCAGTTGGGCACGGTGCCGAGTGGCCACGGTGTCTGCTGATCCGGAACTCGGAGGAATCAGGGTCCACACCTGACCGCAGCTGTTCGGTAGGTAGGTGTCCAAACGAGAGCACCTATCTGCAATCTCGAGGGCTCGTTTAGATCTCTTTGTGCGAGCAGAAAGAACCTTCGCGGTTTGCCGTGCGCACCGGTGACGGTGGGCAAACTCGCCGTTGCGGTCGAGGAGGTCCAGCTAGCGAACGGCAGCACCACTAAGTGCCTAACGCGCCTCCAGCTGGAGCAGGGCACGTTTCGCACTCAATCCTCCAGCGTACCCGGTTAGGTCGCCGTTGGCCCCGATCACCCGATGACAGGGAACGATAATAGCGATCGGGTTACGACCGTTAGCCATCCCTACAGCTCGCGCAGCGGTTGGTTGGCCGATACGCTGAGCGATCTCGCCGTATGAGCGGGTCTCGCCGTAGGGGATCTCGCGCAGAGCATCCCATACCCGACACTGGAAGCTGGTGCCAGTGGGCCTCAGAGCAACATCAAAGTCAGTTAGCTCGCCGGAGAAGTACGCCTCGAGTTGGGCGACCACGCGAGGAAAGCCCTCGGTATCCCTTACCCACTCGTTCTGAGAAGCGGGTGGATGGGCCGCATTCTCCATCACCAGATTGGTAATGCACTCTCCAAACCCGGCTAGCGTGATGAGACCGATCGGACTATCAATCGTTCGATAGCGGGTCAGTTGCATGCTACCTCCTCCTGTGGCCAACGGTTGATCGGATGATCCTGGGTGGCCCACAAATATTGCACAGCATAAGACCGCCATGGCTGCCAGCGTCGACTATGCGCCACCAGTGCCGCCGGACTCACAGGCAGGCCAAGCGCCGCTGCACCCTTCACTACACCCATATCGGTCGCCGGGAACGCATCTGGATCACCGAGTGCCCGCATGGCAATCAGCTCGACCGACCATGGGCCGATACCAGACAGCTCGGCTAGATGATGACGGGCACGCCTACAGTCTGCGCCGACGTCAAGCTCGACGGTGCCATCGGCCAGCGCACCAACGAGAGCCACAAGTGCTGCCCGTCGTGCCCTCGGCATCGCGAGTACTTCTGGATCAAGACTCTGTAATTCCTGAGGCGAAGGGAACACTCGACTCAGCCCACCGTCCGGGTCATCGATCGGGGTGCCGTGTTGCGCTACCAAGCGGGAAGCATGGGTGCGTGCTGCCTTGGTTGATACCTGTTGACCAAGCACAACCCGCACCGCCATCTCCGCCCCGTCCACGGTGCGCGGAATACGACGACCGGGTGAATTAGCAACCACACCGGAAAGTGCAGGATCATTGGACAGGCCAGCGGTAAACGCCTCGGGATCGGCGTCTAAATCGAGGAGTCGGCGACACCTTGCGATCGCAGTAGGAAGATCACGCAGGTCCTGAAGGACCAGTCGGCATGACACATGGTCACCGAGTGGCCTAAGCGAGACGATCCCGTTGGCGTTGGGTAGCCGGAGTGTGCGTCGATAGGCGCCGGCACGGACCTCCTCACATCCAGGTACACCTGTAGCTGCTAAGTGACCGAAAAGGCTCTCAGGCGCGAACGGCGAACGGAACGAAAGACGGAAGGTCAAACTGCCTGGAGTCCCGGAATCAAACGCCGATAGTTGTGTGCCACGACCGGTGGCTCGTACACGCAATTCGGTTGGCGTGCAGGCGAATACCGACCGCACGGTGTCGTTGAATTGGCGGATGCTCGAGAATCCAGCCGCGAAAGCGACATCGCTATAGGTCATGGCGGTCGTCTCGATGAGAAGCCGCGCCGTCTGAGCTCTGCTGGCTCGGGCAAGGGCAAGCGGACCGGCACCAACCTCAGCCACGAGGTGCCGCTCCAGCTGGCGGGCGCTGTAGTTGAGACGGGAAGCTAGTCCGGCTACGCCCTCACGATCGACGACACCATCTGCGATCAACCGCATTGCCCTAGCGACCAGATCCTGACGAGAATCCCATTCCGGTGAACCAGGCGATGCATCGGGGCGACAGCGCTTGCAGGCCCGGAACCCGGCCTGTTGTGCGGCTGCGGCAGTCGGGTAAAACGCCACATTCCGAGCCAAGGGCGATCGAGCTGGACAGCTCGGCCGACAGTAGATCCCAGTGGTGATTACGGCAGTCACAAACCAGCCGTCAAAGCGTGCATCCTTTGACTGCATAGCCCTAAAGCAGCTATCGAAGTCCTCATGCATATCTCAACCATAACAGCCCCAACATCCCTTAGCTAGCGGGATTCCGACATTGCAGTTAGTAGCTCATCGCTCCTACTCTATGCCGACGCATCGACTCTTATGATCTCGGAGTGGACGGGTACACAGTCCCCTACTCCCTCGCCTACCCTCTTGGGTTAAGGTTTCGGCCTGAGTGCAGCTCCGATGTTGTACGCACCAAACTGTCGGGCAACCCGATCGGGCTTGGCATAAACTAGTCCATCGCTATAGTCAGCTCCGTGCACGATAACCGCGACGAAGATGGCTGAGAACAAGTGGCAGCCAACTCTAGGGCAAATCTTCTTCGGCATCGAGCGCTGGCAAACCCTGCAAGATGGTCGAGTGTTCGATCAAGGCTTGCCTAGCTCAACGGTGACCCTCGATTTTCCGACTGCGTTGCTCTTGACCAGGTTCGCCGTAAGGATAATCGGCTGGATCAGGATCGCTAGCGATATCGAGACGAATCGTCTCATCTTTGCTCAGGTGCAACCCGCCGGCACCGAGATTATCCTCTAGTTGCTCGACAGTGCGTGCCCCGAGAATGACAGAACTAACCGCCGGACGGTCTGCCAACCAAGACAGTGCGACTTGAGCCATGGATACTCCCCGGCCGTCCGCGACTGAACGCACGGCATCAATAACCGCCCAAGTACGTTCTCGACCACGTCGACGCTGATATGCCTCGACTCCACGCTCAGGATCCTCGCCAAGGCGAGTGGCGCCCGTGGGTGCCTCATCGCGGCGGTACTTACCGGTTAACCACCCTCCGCCCAATGGAGACCAGGGCAAAAGACCTAATCCCTCAGATAGACATGCTGGCACGATCTCCCACTCGATCTCCCGCACCAGCAGGTTGTACTGCGGCTGCAAGGTTACCGGCCGAACATAGTTGCGGGCGTCGGCTACGTCCACGGTCTTCTGTAGTTGCCAGCCGGTGAAGTTGGACAGGCCGACATAGCGCACCTTGCCAGCTCTCACGGCGTCGTCTAGGCATGCGAGCGTCTCTTCAATAGGAGTGTGTGGGTCGTAGGCATGCACCTGGTACAAATCAACCGCCTCAACGCCCAGGCGATGGAGGCTGGCATCGAGTGCCCGGGTGAGATGTCGACGTGACAGTCCGGCGTCGTTTGGTCCGCCACCGGTCGGAAAACGCCCTTTAGTAGCTATCACCACCTGGTCGCGAATGTCCGTTGGCCTGGCCGCTAACCAGCGCCCGATAATCTGCTCAGACACCCCAGCACTATAGACATCAGCGGTATCTATGAGCGTTCCACCAGACTCGACGAAACGGTCAAGTTGCGCGTGCGAGCCCGCTTCATCGGTCTCCGATCCAAAGGTCATGGTTCCAAGTGCCAGAGTGGATACAGCGCAACCGCTGTTGCCCAGCTTGCGGTACTCCATCATCAGGTCCCTCCTAATCTCAGTGGCCCAAACCCACCGCATCAGTCTCGCGGATGGCCATCCGGGCTACCAACTCCTCATCCTAGACGACGCCTGGTGGCGGCGCATGCGAGCATGTCAGGTGGGGTTTTCGTTACCTCGGCATCATCTCTAAACGCCGAGACGGAATGGCCTACACTCCGGTACTGCGCAAACGCCAAAGAAATTGTCATCAATACAGCCAATAGTGGCTGCTCATGGGTAAGAATCAAGGGTAACTTCAATGCTCGAAATGGCGCAAACCACAGTAACCGCTGTCACCGCTTAGATGGAGTTAACACCCGCGGGAGCAAACATAAGCTTGCCTCCACCTCTCGATGACTTGCCCGGTAAGCCATCGTCACACAAACCAGTCCGACGATGGCTTCGCGTCTGGGATAGCCGATGCGTCCAGCTTCGCCTCCAGGAGAAACGCCACGCGCTCTCGTTTGGTTGTGTTCTCTGGGATTCTCCCACTCACCCACACGTAATAGTGTCGTACTGTTGATCTCATAACTGGGCATTACAACAAATCGACATAACAAAAAGACCATCTTCTGTTGAACATGATCGATCATCCGCCAACAGAATACGAAACTTCAGAATCTATTGAATCCTATTGATCGGCAGCTATTGACTAAGATGAGTAGCGCAAAGGCACCTAGCCTCCACGTTACCGATACTGGTCTGGGCCGAGACTCGGATCCGGCACGCCAGCCAGTCGATCGACTGCACCCCGGAGAGCATCGTGTCCGAGATCGGCGTAGACCTGATCGGTGATCCCGGTCGAGCTATGACCATGTGCTCCGGAAATCTCAGGTAGTGCGCATGCAGTCACGAGCATCCCGCAACAGTCTGACGGTATTCATAGACATGGCGACCGCCAAGATCTGCTCGTGCTGCGAATGCTTGGAACGCATGCGAGGTATTGTCCGGGTCGAAGCGAGTGGCGGAGGAGGCTTATGATATTTTCGTAGTTCTGGATCGTGTAGACTCAGACATGATGTCGTTGATCTTCAACGAACACTTCGACTACGGCTTCGATAGTGGAACCTTGACCCGTGCACGAATCCTATCGGTTAGACGGCGCGATAATCCGCAGGAACTCCAAAAACACCGGGTCCGAATGGTGATAGCGGCCACCTCCCTACTCGGCTGGTTGCGCGGTAAATGGTGTGAGCAAGGGTTGGCCAGACTTCTCAGCAAACGAAGCAGCATCGCTTCCTGCCATAACGCGTGCCACTCGTTCGGGAACGTGCCGTTCTCGATTCGACACACCTAGGCTTGGCCTTGGCAGACACTCTGAAACCTACCGATACGTAGACAAAGATGTGAGGAGATGTAACGAAAAGTGACCAAGTCAAGACCATTAGTCTCAGGTTTGATAGTGGCAGCCATCATCCTTTCGGGATGTAACCAATCAACGAAGACTCAGACAAGCCATTCAACGAAGACTCAGACAAAGAGCAACCAGCCTGCGGCTGTGGCGCCAAAGAGTTCATCGACCCCGTCGCAACCGATCATCCAGTCCGTAGTCGCGAGCATTCACGGACAGCCATATGGTAAGGGGCTTCAGGCTGTTCGTTTTGTCTCATCCACCACCGGATATATGGCCGGCAACGGCATCATCTTAAAGACAGCTGACGGCGGACAGATCTTCACTACAGCGGCGCATGCGAGCGTGAACCTTACGGGGCTGTCAGTTGCAAGGACCACGACGGCAACCGTAGCTGCCTGGGGTAACCACAGCATCCTGGTTAGTCACAACAGTGGATCGAACTGGTCAGCCTCGACACTTCCACACACTGTTCAACAGGTCGACTTTGCTACCTCTTCGATAGGATTTGCCATAACCGGTCATCAAGGGAGCCCAGCTGGATACGCAGCATTCCCAGCCTGGGTACTGTGGCGCACAATAGATGGAGGCGCCCACTGGATCCAAGTTCCAACATCAAGTCCACCGGCATCAATCTCCTTTGGTGCTGCGAGTGTAGGTTGGATGAGCACTGCCAACGGTGACATCTTTCGGACAGTGAATTCAGGCCAGACTTGGAGCCTCGTGACGCAGATTCCAACAACTAATGCCGAATCAACATCACTAAAGCCGTTCGTCTCTCTTCATGCGGCCTCAGCACAGATATGCTGGGCACTGGTAGTCGGCGGTAGTGGGATGAACCAAGCGTCTTACTCGGTGTTCCGAACAACCAATGGAACGAACTGGAGTCCAGTACTTGCAACTAGCACCGCTGGTGCGGGCCCCGCCCCTGGCAATCCGGGAAAGGTGCCTCCGGGACCAGGTTCCTCACCTGGTCCTATGGCCGTCGTGGGAGGATCGAGTAGTGCCGTGCTAGCGGGTGAGTGCAGGGCATGTGGTTTCGGAACGACATCAGTTAGTTCGACTCAAAACGCCGGGGCCAGTTGGAATAACTTCCCCACCATTCAAAATGGGGGCGCATCTATCAGCATGTCCTTTGTCTCTCCGAGCGAAGGGTGGCTGCTCGATAGCTCCGGGGCGGACATTTTCACTCTTCTTCAGACCCTCGACGGAGGGAGTACCTGGAAGGAGGTCTACCCAATGGCGCATCCTCATCCAGTCAATAGCGTGTCATTCGTCAATGCCCAAGTGGGCTACGGAGTCGGTGTACCTGGCGATGCTGGTGCCCTCCTAAAATCCGACAATGGTGGCCATACCTGGAGCGAGATTGGTCACGTGCCTACTGCTGCCAACGGCTTCGTTACCGCGCAATTAGTTTTTCTCACCGAACAGCACGGATTTTTAGTGTACAACAGTCCTTCCCCCAATAAAAGCTGGATCTACGAAACCAATGACGGGGGCGCGTCTTGGACATTGTTAAAGAATCCGAATGGGTATGGGGTTTCCCTCACGTTTACAGGCACTCAGGATGGTGTAGCTTTCAACCAGACACAGCACTGGGCCACCACCAACGGCGGCAAAACCTGGTTCCAAGTGCACCTCAAGTCACCGTGGCTACCGTGGCTCCCTGCCTCGGACCCTGCAGTGGCTGGGCTGTATCTCGCCGGACTAGCTCATCTGACTATGGCCAAAACCCTAACCGACATCGTTCACTCTCAAAACAGTGGACAATATGATCAGATAGGCTTCGCAGGCTCCCAAGTGGCTTGGACTCCGGACCAAAGCCAGACTGGCTTTCTCCTCACTACAGATGGGGGTGCTAAATGGAGCAACATACACGGTGTCAGCAACGTTGACTTTGTCAACGGAGAGGATGGATGGGCGTTGTCGGGGGGTTTGCTGCGGACCACCAACGGAGGCAAAACCTGGACGTACGCCTCGCATCCGACTCCTTGAGACCTGTGATCGCAGGGGCTTGCTGGCGCAGGAGTGCCGACATGAATCGCCTACACGAGCATGCGTGAAGGTATGCACTGTTGTACTCCATCTATTCCGATCAGTATCGAGTCGATGAGATCCCTGCCAAAGGTGCAGGTGAGAATCCCCCACAGAGAGGTGACCGGTCAGTCGATACCCTTCTGACTACCTTCTCCACCCTGGTCTTGGCACCCGCGGTTCCCGAGGCGCAGTAGGTTAACGGGAATAGGCTTGCACCGAGTCGCCCGAGCTCTTCATCGCCACTGTGGAAGGGCTTCGCGTTCGGCGCTTTTGAAGTTCATCGAATAACCAAAGCATACTTTTGACAAGGAAAGTGTCGCCGGGATGATCTACACCGCTCTCCTTAAACCACCGTCGGTGGGTCTGTCGGAACATCGACGGAGTGGCTAGTCGTCTCGTGGTGGCGCTGGGTAAGGGCGACCACTGCACCTGCGCCGAGCACAACCACCGACAGGGAAAGCCCGACGCTCAAGCCGGAGGGCCCGTCGGAGAGCACACCGGCGAGCACGGGGCCAAGGCACTGACCAACAGCAAAGGCCACCGTCAGTCCGGCGATCGCCGGGGTCCAGTAGTGCGGTTGAAGTGATCGCCGGGCGACTGCTGTGAATGCGGTGACCACCGACAGGAACGACCCTCCGAACAGCAGCGCCGATCCCATGACGGCCTCGGGTGACCGAGACAAGAGCGGCAGCAATGCTCCGGCGCCAAGCACCACCAGTACCGTGGCGGGTCCACGCCCCCCATGCAGCCTGGCGATCGGTCGCGCCCAGAGAAAGGCACCGGCGATCGAGGCCGCGCCGAGCACAACCCAAAAGACGGTGATCCCCCCGGGGCCCGTTCCGTGAGCCTTCAAGAAGGCTACGATAAAGGTCATATAGGCTATGTAGCCTGCCCCGAACAGCCCGTAGGAGAGGAGAGCTGGCCCGAGTCGCCGAGCTGGCCAGCGTCTATCAGCTACAGGTGGCGTCGGTGGCTCAGTACTAGCCAGAGCTACAGGGGTCGCGACAGCGAAGGCCACAGCCCCGAGACCCGCAAGTAGGACCCAACCCCATCGCCAGCCGTCAGCAACGCTCGTGGCGGCGAGAAGGTACGGGATCCCAAGTCCAGACGCGATGATCGCTGCCCCGCCCCCAGCAAAGTAGATGCCGAGCAGCCTGGCTGCCCGATGGGGAGAGATCGTCGAGGCGGACGCTGCGACGAGTCCGGCACCAGCGATGAAGGTGACTGCGCCCGATGCCCCGGCGATAGCGCGCAAAGCAACCAGCATCACAGTGCTGCCCGTGCTGCCCGTGGCGAAAAGTGCCAGCACTGTGACCCCGAGACCGATCACGAAGACCCGACGCGTCCCATAACGGCGCGCAGCTAGCGCCGTGAGGAGTGCCCCGAAAAGGTAGCCAAGGGCGTTTGCGGTGTTCATCGCACCCGCAGTAGCGAAGGACCAGTGCAGATCAGCACGCATCGAGGGTAGCAACAAAGCATAGGCGAACCGAGCCAGACCAATCGCAACTGCGGACCCCAGCGCCAACCGCAAGGCAACCGCGAGTCCACTCGGAGTACCGGAGTTCCCAACTGGCAAGAGTTGCCTCCAACGTCGGCGGGCGGAGTCAGTCGGCATGATTTCATCGTAGCCCCTCGTTACCAGCTCAACCAGACGGAATAGGCGAATGACCTTGGGATTCTACGAATATCGGCATGGATCAGCCTACGGCTCGAAGTATCGCCACTGGAGGTTGGCGCGGTGCCCGGTCCGCACCTTGGTCCGACACCCGACCTCTTTCTTGGATTCTGAGTGAATTGGAATTGCGTTCACCAGAGACGGTTGCATCCGAGTGATCAATAGTGAGCCCACTCATCATGATGCACCTTTTAAAAAGTTCTCGTCTCGGACTTCATGCTCACTCGCCCGAGAGTCGTTCTTGCCTCGCCAAGCACGGCCAGTATTGCTACCGGTCTTACATGCTCTATCTCCAGGTGATGAGTCATCCCATCATCTGAACTGCCGCCTGTACCAAATGGCCCGAGAACGAACAGGGCAGTGGACTCAACTAGCCCAGGACTGATAACCGACCAGTCACGGATATTTAGCGAAGCATTCTCATCGCGATCTACCTCAACGTGGCAGGTATCACAGGTAAGCCTTTTAGCGAGCTTGGCTCCGGCCAACCTGGTGGTGCAGCCGTGATGTAGTTGAGATGAGGGGAGGTAACGATCAACTACTACTAAACCCAGTACGCTTCTCGACCCCATGTGCCTTCGCCCCCTGAGTTCCATCTGCTAACCGCAGGCCCATTGTTATTCCCTCTTCCTCCAAGAGTGCGGATGAACAACGGGGGAACATTGGCAAACATTGCGAACTCCCATATCACAGCGAAACTCCAACTAGGGACGGTGGGAGGCTTGAACCAATAGGCTAGTAACAGCTCGGGCCTATCAGCAACTGCGGCCGGCGATTGGCATGCCACGGCGTATATTCCAGCTCGCAAAACAGTGGATTCGGACGATTGACCTCGCCCGAAGTTTTGTTTGATTCTCAGAGTGGCGCGAGGCAGTGCCAGCTCCCCCGAGTCAAAACTGTAGTCGATGTGATCTCGTTCTTTATCCTGCGTAACCGAGATCTGGTCAGAGTATGTCCTATCCTTGCAGGAGGCCGACCTCCGCCACGTGAGATAGTTGTTGTTACACCGCTAAACATCTAGGGCATCGCAATAAAGAGGTCCTCACAAAAGATAACCATCTTCGTGGATTTCCGTTTACGTCAACGGAAGTCATGGCTATAGTTACTTGTAACGTGTTCTATGCAAGGAGACAAGGCAGTGGAGGAAGAGGCTTCTGCAAATGAGTCCTGGGAGATCACTGAGTTAACCTCTGAGTTCGATATTACCGCACGAACCTTGCGCCACTACGAAGAGGTAGGTCTCTTGACGCCTCGGCGCGTAGGCAATCAGCGTCTGTACTCTGCGCGCGACCGCGTGCGCATACGGCTCATCCTTCGCGGTCGACGCTTGGGGTTTAGTCTCCCCGAGATTCAAGAGATGCTGGATCTCTATGACGCCGACCCCACCGAGGCAACTCAACTGCATGAGGTGATCGAGCGCGGTGAGGCAAAGTCTCAGCAAATTGAAGCCCAGATTGAGGAGCTACAGGAGATTCTTGCTGAACTTCAAGAACTGAGTACGCGGATGAAGCACCGATTGGCGATGATCACTTCAAGAGAGGAGTAACGATGAGAAACATCTCGTATGCCTATGGACATAACCATTTTGATGAAGATGCCGAGCTCTTAGCGGTTCTAAGACATTTTTGGCCGGAGCACAAGCCCAAACAGTGGAGTCAGCTCCAGGAGTTCGGCGCGTTTGCGGGAGGTGAGGTCTACGAAGCCGTCTACCACATCGACCATGATGCGCGTCCAGTGTTGGTTGCCCATGATATTGACGGTAACCGCGTAGACCGCGTCCGATTAAGTCCAACTGAGCTTCGAATACTCAAAGAGACTGCGTGGATCAACAGGGCTCCCTACGAAGGCCAAGGTTGGCCGTATCATTATGCTTTGCTCTACCTGTTGGGAGATCCGGGGCTCGGGTGCGTTTTGACCATCACCGGGCAGACGGTATATGCACTGCACAAGTATGCCAAACGAGGCGTCGAGGGCGTCGACGCTATCAAGGAAGACCTTTTGAGTGGTGAGGCCTTTGGCGCCACCTGGATGACGGAGTCACAGGGCGGTAGCGATCTTGGCGCCAACGAGACCACTGCTGATCGCGATGGCGAGATCTGGCGTCTGACCGGCGATAAGTACTTCGCTAGCGGGGCAGGTCTGGCTGACTTTGCCATCACCACTGCGCGGCCAGCCGGAAAGCCAGCGGGTCCGAAGGGTCTAGCTCTATTTCTGTTGCCCCGACTCAACCGCGAAGGCAACCTCAACTTTCATGTTCGCCGACTTAAGGATAAGAGTGCAACTCGTGCAGTTCCCTCTGGTGAGGTTGAACTCAACCATAGCGAGGCGTATCTCCTCGGCGATGCCGAGGAAGGCATCTATTACACCCTGGAGAATCTCACCGTCTCGCGGCTCGCCAATGCGGTGGTGGCCATGGCGACCGGCAAGAAGGTACATTTAGAGGTATTGGAGCGGGTAGTGCGTCGCCACAGTTTTGGACAGATACTACAAGATCACCCGCTCATTCGACGCGACCTGACAGACATGGCAGTGCGTTCTGCAGCCGGGTTGGCGCTGGCATTCTATGGCGTCAAAAAGTTTGACGAGGCGTGGCTGGATCGACCGCCTTATAGCGCCCGGTATCATCTGGCGCGTCTTATTACTCACCTCGCCAAGAATCGGACGGCGGAACATGCTGCTGCGATGACTGCGATGGGGATGGAGCTATTCGGCGGTTTGGGCTTCTTGGAGGAGTACGGGATTGCGCGCTGGCACCGTGAAGCCTTGATCACTCCCATCTGGGAGGGTCCTAGCAACATTCAGGCGTTGGACTTCTTGGAGACCATTACAAAACAGCGAGCTCACCACGACTTTCTCGCAGAGATGGTGCCTCTGCTGGAGGGTGTCGACACCCCTGCTGCTCGTCGAGCCCAGCATGTGATGGAGCACTCATTCGACGAGCTCGAACACCTAGCTTCTCGCGAAGCTCAGTGGTACTCCAAACACCATCTACGACAGATCGCAGACTCCGCCCAGGTCGCCCTCTTGTACCAGATGGCCCAAGACCAGGGTGGTCTCTACGAGAGACTAGCGGAGCTCTACGCTGTT
Organism: Ferrimicrobium acidiphilum DSM 19497; assembly: GCF_000949255.1. NCBI lineage: Bacteria > Bacillati > Actinomycetota > Acidimicrobiia > Acidimicrobiales > Acidimicrobiaceae > Ferrimicrobium > Ferrimicrobium acidiphilum. The sequence continues at coordinate 21,861 of NZ_JXUW01000027.1, forward strand.
CGTTTTCTTGACCATGAGGAGTATCCCAGCTGGGTCGATGAAGACACCTGTGTGTGGGGTGGTTGATCGCATACGTCAATCGATCGCACTCGACGTGCTCGCTGATGCGGCTTACCAAGACACCGCAGCCACTAGGTCATCATCAGCTTCAATCGCGTCCAACACGCCTAAAGCAATCAATGAGAGCGTCGATCAACATCTGTACGGCATCAATATTTTCAACGACCGAAGCCACGGGCCCAATCAGACTCGCTCGTCGTACAGGCAACAAACCGAATGGACCGATGGGAATAATGTTCCACTTGAGGCTGTCTAAGGAATCCGACAGCGTCTGGTAAATCACCCGTGGGTTCTTGCGCATCCAGGGACTCTCAATCAGGAGACGACAAGTCGTAAGCGGCTGAGCCTTAAATGACGAACTCTGTCTGGGATGTTTTTGTACGCCAATCCGTGTGCAACTGGCGCATGGCAACAAAAACTGAGCCATTGAGTATACGGCTAACCCCCGAGCAGGACACCGTTTTGCGCCGCGCTGCTGAGCTTCGCGGCGAGTCGACCAACGAGTCTGTCCTTGGTAATGCAGCTGGTGGAGCCCAATCTGATCTAACGAATCTCCGATCATTCATCGCAGCTGACAATGAATGGCAGTACGTTGAAACCGCGCTCTCTGAACCAGTGACGTCTAATGCCGCGATGGTGAAGTTGCTCATATCTTCGTCAGTGCTTGAGCGGTAGTTACACTTGGAACTGTTGAGCCCCATACTCCTAGTGGGGGCGCATAAGGTCGACCACTTCCGGTATGGATCTGAGCCGCTCGATGACTGGATCAAGACTCGCGCTCGAGCGAATCAAGCATCAGGTGCATCACGAACATGGGCCGTTCTAGACGGTCAAGTATTAGCTGCCTATGAGGTCACAGCCTGTGCGGCCATAATCCGTGAAGCCGCACCAAAGGGGTCGTCCAACCCAGATCCAGGTATCAAAACCCCGCTTAAATGTCGATGCCGAGATCATCGAGATCTTGCGCGGGTTCGCCCTCGCCAATCCTCGCCAAGGCGACAGAAAGGCCTACCTGGCTGCCCAGACTTCGAGGTCTAACAATTCCCATGCAGTTTTGGTGTCCGCCACCGTGCAGTTATTTGGCCGCGTCTATGCAATATTGCATGGCCGCTAACATCGCCTGCCTTCTACGCTACCTACATTACTAAATCTATCGGTAAAGCGCCGTTGTCAGTTCCAGGCCACCGCATTGACCAATTAATTCGATCAAGGCCGCAGAGAGCGACCCACTGTAGCTCACATGCGACAGCGTCCTTTCGCCGAGAATCCGGATAGTACTTTCAACGGCGACTATGCATTAGAATGAACCAGGTATAGTCGCGCTCGGCTAGGACGGAGATGGGGCGTTGTCCACTATTGATGACCTAGCGATTTGCTACTGGTACTTTTGCCCGGGTTCACCAACCCAGACGATCGGGATATGGACCTCGACAGAGGAGGTCGAAGACGTGGTGGCTATACACGAGGCGAGCTGTCGATATGGCCACGTAATACTATCTGGTCCGCGCTTCGGTCCATCCCGGCGATCAAGGTCTGTGGTCCGCATTCGTCCTTCTTCCCCCAAACCGATGGGGCAACGGCGCGTGTCATGACGATCGGATGTTGGCACACCCCAACTCCTTAGCTTCACACATGCGAGTCGGTTGGTCAACTCACACGTCCATCTGGAGGGGTGACCCCACCAAGATGCGAGATCTGCGATACCTCGCGACGTACTCCCCTCTCATGCCCATCAAAGCTGGTATGTGAAAATTAAGAGGTCAGCCAGCCAAGGTAATCCTTGAAGGCAATCGACCTAATTGGCCCCACAACACCACCCTATGACCCGGCACCGACCTCATAATCTCCTCGCGTCCAGCGAACCACTATGATCTGTTGCCGTGTTAGACACCGACAGAACCTTGCAGATCGTCCTCGAACTCTCTGGAACGTTCGTTTTCGGGCTCAACGGAGCCCTGACAGCCATGGAGGCCGAAAACCTGGATCTAGTGGGTGTTGTCGTACTCGCAGTTCTTACCGCGTTAGGCGGTGGGATAGTCCGCGACGTGCTCATTGGATTTTTACCCCCATCAGCACTGCGAGACTGGCGCTACTTGACGGTTGCAGGAGGGGCAGGCGTAATCGCGTTTGTTGCCCGTAGGCTGTGGGTCCGGGTTCGTGTCCGGCGCTTAATGACCGTATTCGACGCTGCGGGCCTTGCCTTGTTTTGTGTCACCGGCACCACTGTTGCCTTCGTCGCGCATCTGGGTCCCTTCCAATCCGCGGTGCTTGGCACGATCACCGCAGTCGGAGGTGGCACTATCCGTGACGTGGTCATCAGGAGAGTGCCAACCGTACTCTCTAGCGGACTCTACGCAGTGCCAGCCGCTTGTGGCGCAGCCCTGACAGCACTGGCCCTCGATTTTCATTTCTATGACGGATATCTCGCAGTTACAGCGGCGTTGCTGTGCTTCGCCATTCGAATGATTGGAGTTACGTTCAACCTCAATCTTCCTACCTCGCATCCGCACTCTTGAAACTCAACCAATCCATCCCATGCATGACAATAGGGTGGGTATTGAATATAGAAATTCGACCAGCAACATATGAATTGGCGGAATCTACGACAGGAGATCTAACAATTCGACATTAATTCCTTACCTAGACGGTGACCGCGACATCTACGCACGCAGATCCCTGCAGGGAAAGTGCCTTGATTCATAACCCACCGCCCTCGCCCGTTGTTAGCGATAGCAAAGCTGGCTGCGTCTACATATCAATGTATTGCATGCACATGTTATGACGGTTTTGTTTGTTGTTCCTTGATGTACCGTTATGAGGTTAACTGCGGAGCAAGTCCCCGGTACTTATATGACAGTCCGGACTGTTGGTCAAGGCGCTGTAGGTGCCAGGCGGAATTGCTGCCAGCGAGAGAACAGCGTCAGAAAGCGGGTGATGCGCGGGATGCACCGACAATACCCGGCACAAACAGTCAGGAACAATCCCAATCCCCTACTCTCTCCTGCGGCCATCCCAGTGCTGGATCGATGGGTCTTACGGGATAACTGCCCCTTACCCGATACACTGGGGGGTATGCATGAATCAGACCACGCGGCTTCGTCTCTTGTTGAAACACGTCGACATATCATCGTGATAGGTGGTGTAGCTGGTGGAATGTCGGCAGCCACGAGGTTGAGGCGCCTTGACGCACGGGCCATAATAACCGTAATAGAACGCTCTGGGCACGTATCGTATGCAAACTGTGGACTCCCCTACTTCGTAGGTTCGATCATCAAGGACGAAGAGGATCTGCTTCTACAGACGCCAGAACGCCTTCATGCGCGCTTTCGCTTAGACGTACGCGTCAATACGGAGGTCACTGAGATCGACCGCGAGCGCCACCAGGTACACATACGTCCGACTACCGGCGGTACAGTTGAAGTTCTCGAGTATGACAAACTCGTACTCAGCCCAGGCGCAATGCCACTTCGTCCCGATATTCCTGGGTCTGAGCGCATGAGAGTACTGCGTTCGGTCGAGGACGCGGCACTTATCGTCAACGATATCGCTCGAATACCACGTACAGCTGTCGTTGTGGGTGCCGGTTTTGTCGGTTTGGAGGCCGCCGAGAACTTGGCTCGTCGTCAGATGGTGGTCACGGTGGTTGAGGCCGGGGTCCAGGTACTCCCTGCACTCGATCCAGAGCTTGCGATTCTGGTCGAAGAGGAGCTCGTTCGGAATGGCATATCCGTAGTCACAGGAGCTTCGGTGACAGAAGTGCACGAATGGGGTGTCATCCTGACTGACGGTCGCATGATAGAAGGCGAGCTCGTCGTAGCTTCCGTTGGAGTCAGGCCCGACACCACGCTTGCACGTTCTGCCAATCTCGCACTCGGCCCCCACGGAGGCATAGCGGTCGATGAGGCGAATAAAACAAGCGATCCTGACATCTATGCCGTTGGGGATGTGGTCGAGAAGCCCGATTTCATCGGAGACACAACCTCTCTGGTCCCACTCGCGAACGTCGCCAATCGTCAGGGGCGTCGAGTAGCAGACCACATCTGTGGCTTGCCTTCTCGAACCTCCCCATCAATCGGCACCGCCATCGTACGGGTTTTCAACTGTGTCGCTGCCACAACGGGTTGGAATGAACGCCGATTACGCGCCATTGGGCGACCCTATCGGGTTGTTCGTGCGCACCCAATGAATCACGCAGGCTATTATCCGGGGGCAGAATCGATGTCTCTCAAGCTTCTCTTCGACCCAAATGATGGCCTGATTCTGGGTGCACAAGTAGTTGGGGGTGCGGGCGTCGATAAACGCATCGATATCCTGGCAACGGCGATGTCAGCAGGTATTCCAGTTGAGGCGCTGGCCGATCTCGAACTTGCCTATGCACCTCCGTTCTCCTCGGCTAAAGATCCCATTAACATGCTTGGGTATATGGCTGAGAACATTCGCTTCGGCGAATGCGAGGTCGTCGAACCTGGTGAGTTACCGGAATTGCTGGAGGACGGATGGACTCTCCTAGATGTAAGAACTCCCGAAGAACACCGATTGGGATCTATTCCTGGCAGTGTTCTGGCTCCCGTCGACGGACTACGTGAGGCGCTCAACACTCTAAATGATGGTCCCTTCGTCGTTTACTGCGCGGTAGGTCAGCGCGGACACGTAGCTACAACATTACTTCATGGACTCGGTTACAAGGCACGCAATCTGAACGGGGGTTATCGCACGTACATGGCACATACGACCGCCGAACGATCGCCAGCCTAACTCGATTAACGAGCACACAGTATAGGGATCTAACAATAGTCATGCGGTGAGGCTCAACTTCGAAGCTCTCTGCAAAGCATGTACCAGGTGCTCATCGGTTTAATATCCAAAACGTTAACCTCCGGCCAGCTAAGGACTCTCTCACATCTCCTCCTCGCTCAGTCGGTCGATCCAGACCTCGGTGTTGAGCGTGGGTGGAACTGTCCGACCTTGTTCACAACGCGTTCTCCGGTGTTGGTCGTGGGCACCTTTGAGAACCTCAGCTCGTTTTTCGGTAATCAACTCCGCGTATCCCTCGTGAACATCAGCTGGGGCCATGAGCGCAGTACCTGAATGGTGCTCGTACTGGTACCAGGTGAGGACCTTTGTAAAAAAGGTCCTCGCCTCTTCTATGGATTCAAAACATTCAAGAAGTAGGGGCGGGAGGGGAGCTCGCCTCTCTCATCAAACCGGACGTGAACCTCTCGAATCATCCGGATCCGGACTCGCAGCTGCGATGTGTTGGCTTATCTTCGTTGCTGAATTGGCTAGTCCATATAACTGCCCATTCGCCCACGGCCTTTGCTCTGGGGCCATTACGGCTGGACGGCCCCTTCATCACTACCAAGCCACAGTTCGCCTCAGTGCATCGCATCCGGTACTCTCGCCTTCGGCTTTTAGCCTGAACTTACCCCACTACCCCAACACATCCCTACTCCTACCTGGGGTTTTGGTTCATCGAAGGGGTAATATTACTGTCACACGGGTATTTTGGCTCCAATCAGTTCAAAGGCTCGTCGTTGGGTTGGGGTTGGAGTAGAGGTCTTTTGGAAGGTCGCCTCGGCTCCAGTTACCCGACAGGTACTGCGAGTAAGGGTGTCGAGTTCTATCAACAGCGAGCGAAAGCTCATGACCGCATCACCATTGGTGTTTACTTTCTCGGCGGCCTTAGCCTTGGCTGAGGCTGAGACGACCTTCTTGGCGACCGGGGAGACCGGTAGCGGAGGGTCCTCATCTTTAAACGTCAACTCGGCTAGCCTTTCCTTGGCCAGATGCAGCAGGTGAGCTGCCAAGACACAGAGAAAAACGTGGGCTCGTACTCGGCTCCCAAGATAGAGCCTCGCAACTTCCGGACCGTTGGCTATTCACGCTCAAAACCCCGTGTCTCGGCATCACCCAATCTCCAAAGGTTGATCATCAAGCCACGCTACAGTCACCACCGGTGGGGGGCTTCGATCCCAATTCTCACCGAACCGCGCTTCCACTCCACAACGGTTATCACGACATCGTCGTCAATGACGATCCGCACCCCCGCTTTTGCAACCACAGGCATCTCTGCCTCTCTTTGATGACCAAAAGTACCAGAGAAGACCAGTGGGAATAACCCAGGGCGCCAACGGAGCCAGCGACAGAATTCAGTCAGCTAACTCACCTGGGTTAACGTTGGGTTCAAAGGGACTCCAAACCCGTTTGTTGTTCATCGTTGGACATGATGAGCGCTCTGGTGCCTTCTTGAGTCCCCGTTGGCGAACCCGATGCCCTCGCCAACGCGTCTCAACGATATGCACGTACCTCACTTTGAACCGGTCGCCTTTCGAGGCATCTCTGTGTGCTCAATTCTGGTGTCCGTTTTCACGCAATCAATTATCCGTTTACATTTCGCATGACCGCCAACATGTACCCTAATTGGTAACCAATACCACCGTTCTTCGATCGCGTCGATTCATGGAGAGGTCGGCCCTGAACAGCGGCGTTGCAAAGACTAGGTTGAAGATATCAACGATCCGCATGAACTGGCTCTGCAGTGTAGACGGGCTCCGTGAGATCGCCGGTTGCACGACTTGACCACCATGGTATCAAGAATCACCATGAACTAGTAAGTACGGATGACCAGGGCTGGCATTGCGAATCCCGCCGCGTTAAGCCATGGCCCACATCGACAAACTCATCATCTCCCTCATTAGCGCTTGCATGTGCGGCCATCTCAACAGTCTTATGGCGATACCCCTCATCTAATCCCGAACAATATTGGAGCTAACATGGTGGAAATGGAGAACGATAGGGTACGCATCGGGGACGCCAACATCGCAACGATTGGAGCACTGATGGGCGAACCTGCGAGAGCCAAAGTACTGATGGCCCTCCTTGACGGTAGAGCGCTAGCGGCCAGTACTCTCGCGGCTGAAGCCGGCGTAGCGGCCTCCACGCTATCGACACACCTCTCGCGTCTCGTCGACGGCGATCTAGTAAGCGTGGAGACCTCGGGGCGCAACCGGTACTTTCGCATTACCCGTCCCGAGGTTGCAGATGCGCTTGAGGCGCTCGCCCGGCTGGCACCCGCACAGCCGATCCGTTCCCTGCGTCAAGGGACCCATGCTGAGGCGATCCGACGAGCGCGTACCTGTTACGATCACCTAGCTGGTCGTCTTGGTGTCGCTCTCCTGGATGCGCTCGTGGACTCCGAACTACTTTTGGTTGATTCCACCCCAGACGCCAAATCGGATCCGATCCTTGGGCTTGGGCGCGCAAAAAGCTACGTCCTGACCCCCGTCGGTAAAGCTCGCCTTGAAACATTGGGCGTGGCGCTTGATCGAACTAGCCGTCGGGCACTCACTCGCTACTGTTTGGACTGGAGCGAACAACGAGCGCACCTCGCCGGTGCGCTCGGAGCAAACATCCTCACCCGCCTTCTCGAGCTTGGTTGGCTGGTGCGAGGTGACCGCAGGATCGTGAAGGTAACGGCTACTGGTCGCGATGGCCTCGAAGCCGAGTTCGGGATTACCCCAGACACCTGGCACTAAGCTTACTTCTCGAAGCTGACCCGTGTTCATTTGAGTAGACGACGTCAGTATCCAGCAAGGAGTGATCGCAAGACACCCAGCGTGTCGGCACCACCAGGAGCTTCAAGACGCCGAGGATCAGCAGGGTGGCGGCCCCAGAGCAGTAGCAGGCGAGCCGCTGGATCCCCAGTGACCTCCGGCTCCAAGGGAGTATCGTTTCGTTCGAGGCGCGGCCCTCCCTCATCGACAACTATGGTGACCTGACTCGCTCCCGGTGCCGCCAGTACGGCGCGGAAGTCCGCGGGCGCGGAACCGGCACCCCGGGCGAGTAGTGCACGTCCGAGTACATCGACAGCATGGTCAGTGAGTTCCGGCTGGCAGAGGAGTGATGTACTCGTCGAGTCCTCACCCACCAGGTCGAAACGATGAAGCGCAAATTCGCTACGCAAATGGGTGACAAAGGTCGCGACTACCATCTGGCGTCCGGTCCATGGGACCACCGCGTTTGGATCCAGGCTCAACACAGCATCAAGAGCCTTCCCTACTCGCCCGATGTTACTTTGAAGTTCAACACGCAGTCTCGGATCATCCATTGCACGAAAGGGCATCTCTCGCTCGTCGAAGCCCGTCGTCACCGGGATGGGTCGACCCTCGCCGTAGGCCTCGAGATTGAGCGCGATCTCCAGCGCTCCGGCTGCGAGATGGGCCGCAACCTCGTGGGCCCGCCACAGCGAACACATGGTTAAGGCGTCAGGTGCCGTGTCCCCCAAAGCTTCGAGAAAGGCGGTGGCCTCATACGCTAAGTTGTTTGAAGGGCTTGGATTACGTTCTGTTCTCATCGACCCATGGTACCGACCAAATACTTCGGCCTACCCCGAACCGTCGCAGCCACCTGCTCTCCAATGCCCAAGCACTGGAAGAATCGCAAAGAAAGCGGTCGACATGCGCGTCGCATGGGAAGCGCAATTGTCCCACCTTTGACAACTGTGGAGTCGTGAACTGTATCGTATTCACCTGAAATGCGAGATCAACGTCCAGAATGGATATCGAAGGACCGGGAAACGCGCCCTTCAAGCTGGTACCAGCTACTCAGAAATCCAGAGGGTGGGCCGCTTCGCGCCCCGGATAAAGCCGTCTCACCAATTCCCCACTCATGGCTGTCCATAGCTCTAAAATCCTCTCCCCTTGCGTCTCCTTCCCATCAGCGACAAGCAAGAGTGGCCGCAGCGGCTCCAGCAGATATCGATAGGTCCGATGCGGACTGCAACCAGGCTCTCCAAACGTGACCCCACCAGAGATCTCGCTTTTGGTAAGCCAGCCAGGGTCTGGCTCCCATAGCCATGGGAGTCTGTCGCTACCCTCATTGCCAAGGTATGAAGCTATCCCGCCTATTTGGCCCCAGTATTCTTGAGTTTCTTGGCCCCACTTTCACTCAAATCGAACCCTGGGTGTCGCTTGCTGATCTCGATCGCGGCCGCCACCTTGCGACCCAAGATGGACTGAACACCAAGTTCCGTTCCATCACAACACATTCCTGCGGGCCCACTTGTTCGACATTGGTCTTGCTCTGGTAACCCTAAGTTGTCGACCACTTCGCTCGAAGTTACCTTTCTCATATGAAAGGGCAAGTTGATCCGCATGAATGTCAAATGGGCATGCATCTTCTTCCAAGATGCCCCTCTGGGCCAGGTGTCACTATTTCCACTCCAGCGGAGCACTCCGGGCCATCCCAAACTCATCCTGATCACGGCCAAAGACTGACTACACTCCCCACGAAAATCCAAGGAGTCAAGTACACTAACCAGCAGTAGCTCAAGGGGGTGTGTGACCCAACTCACCGATGGTACGGTGGTTAGGCTTCTCCATGCAGCGCCGATTGCGATGATCGTAATTGATAACGCTGGCCTAATCGTACTCGTGAACGCTGAGGCCGAACGACTATTCGGCTATCGCAGTGAGGAACTCATTGGAACGCCCGTCCAGCCGCTCATTTGCATTGGGGATACGCGTTTTCTGTCTTCAGCGGCCGGTTTAGAGATGGTAGGTCGACGACAAGATGGCAGCGAGTTCTCGGTGGCAGTCTCGGTATCGACATTATCAACCGAGACTGGACTTCTGATCTCAGCGACGATTCTCGACATCAGCCAGCGCATCGAAGTAGAGGCCGAATCTGAACGCGAAAAGAGGGAATCTGAACGAGTACGACTCGAAGCTGAAACCGACCGGGAGCGATTGGAGGTGCAGCTTCACCAATCTCAACGAATGGAGAGCTTGGGTCAACTCGCCGGAGGCGTCGCTCACGACTTCAACAATCTGTTAGCTGTAATTATGAACTACACATCGTTCGTTGCCGATGAGTTGTCTGCCGTTGCTATGACATCGACTGACTCGAAGTGGGATGAACCTCTCAAAGACGTTAGGCAGATCCAATTGGCTGCAGAGCGTGCCAGTCTCCTGACACATCAACTGCTATCGTTCGCTCGTCGGGAGGTGGTCCAGCCTCGCGCATTGAGCCTCAACAGTGCAATCGTCCGCATGGAGCAGATTCTGCGTCGGACAATCGGTGAGCTGGTAAAACTGGTCACCACCCTCACAGACAACTTACCGATGATAATGGCCGATCCCGGTCAAATTGAACAGATTATTCTCAATCTCGCCATCAATGCTCGCGACGCAATGCCGAATGGTGGCAAGCTGTCGATCGATACATCGATGAGGGAGGTCACGCTCGAAGAGAGTTCGGAATCAGGCATCTCAATGGGGTCTTTTGTGTGTTGTCGTGTTAACGACATTCGTGTAGGCATGTCGGCAGAGGTCCGCGATCGTGCTTGCGAGCCCTTCTTTACCACCAAGCCGAGAGGTGAGGGCTCGGGACTTGGTCTTGCGACCGTCTATGGAATCGTTTTCCAGTCCGGTGGACATACGAGGATAGATTCCGACGAGGGAATCGGGACGACAATAACCGTCTTTCTACCTGCTGCCGAACAAAATGTTGCAGTTGAAAATCTCGGCGAGATCATAGATGGCCTCAATCCACGAATCGGAACAGAGACAGTCCTTGTGGTCGATGACGAAGATGCGCTGCGCGAAGTGACCCGGCGAATACTGACACGCAATGGCTACACCGTCATAACCGCATCCAGTAGCGCCGAGGCGATTGAAATCGCCGCCTCATACCCAAGAGACATCGATCTCCTCCTCACCGACGTGATCATGCCGATTATGCAAGGTCCAACCGTCGCCAACAAAGTGAGACAGCTCCGACCGGATATCAAAGTACTCTTTATTTCTGGCTACGCCCAACCCGTTCTTGAAGCAGGAGCTGTTCTTGAAACGGAGTTCGAATTGGTGGAAAAGCCGTTTAATCAGGTGACACTGCTAGAACACGTGCGCAAGGTGCTCGATCATGCCGAGTGAAGTGCCGGTGATCAGGGTAGTCGTTATAGACGACCACGAAATGATTCTCCAAAGTGTGGTTCGCTTGCTCCGCGACGATCCCCAGATTGTAGTCGTCGGCACAGCGCTGAACGCTTTGCAGGGAATTGAACTCACTCGGCACGAGTTCCCAGACGTCGTAATAATTGATTACAGTCTGCCGGACATGGACGCCCCCGATGCGATCAAGATACTGCATGAGGTCTGTCCTGAGGTCAAGATCGTCACTCTCTGCGGCTCGGAGCGCCCTGGTGCACTTCTTGCGTCGATGAGGGCGGGCAGTTCTGCATGGGTTACGAAAACCCGAGCTATCCAGGAATTGCGCGACGCAGTGTTGCGCGTAGCTGCAGGTCTACCAGTCACCATCCACGAGTTGGAGTTACTTCCGACCTTTGATCAGCTAGTGCCGTATTATCAGCCCATTGTAGCGCTCGAGAGTGGCCGAATCACCGGATTCGAAGCGCTGATTCGCTGGCGACACCCCGAACGGGGGCTGCTCGGCCCCGAGGCGTTCCTACCATTCATGGAGGAGATCGGTTTCATCGTGGAGATCGATAGATGGGTCCGGGAACAAGCGATACCCCAACTTGGGGATTGGCAGCAACACTTCCCGCGAACTCCCAACATTTCGATGCACGTCAACCTATCGGCGAGTGACTTTTTGGATCCGGCTATTGTCCATTCAATCTCCGAGATTGTTAAAGACTCCAACATTGATCCCGCCGATCTTGTCTTGGAAGTAACTGAATTGATACTGCTTGGAGACAACGCGCACACGTTGGACTTATTCACCCAATTTAAGAGTCTCGGGGTGACGCTGGCACTCGACGATTTCGGTACCGCCTTCTCGTCACTTTCTTACGTCCGTCGATTTCCCTTCGACCATTTGAAACTCGATATCTCGTTCACCTCAGAATTGCCCCACTCGACACGCTCGATGCTGCTTGTCGAGGAGATCTGCCATTTGGCGACATCGATGAAGATGGGGGTGATTGCGGAAGGCATCGAGCGCCAAGAGCAGGCCGATGCGCTGCGTGGAATTGGCTGCCGCTACGGGCAAGGATACCTATTCGCGCGGCCACTCCCTGCCAAAGATTGCGAGCGACTCCTCGCTGCCGAGTAGCATTTCCTTCTTCACTCCAGTTGTTGTGACGGCAAAACAAAATGATTTTCTAAATCTCCTTGTCAGATGCTACGAACTCCGTAATGATAACGACGGATAAGGACGCCCGAAGTTGCTCCGGGAAGTCACGCTCCAGCACCAACGATCGCGGTCCCCCTGTTCTTGCCAGATCCTCTATCATGACAGGTCTAACTTGTGGGCGTCCAAGTGAGCTCACCGGCACATCCTGCCACAGCGCAATGCCACTCACATGAAGGTCAATGGAACCAACGGCAGAGCGCCTTCAAGAAGTTGCCCAATTCCGCCGACAACACTAGATAGAAGATGAACCATGCAACTCAGTGTCGATACTCCGAAGAGAGGGTCGATGGATCAAGACGAAGTCGCTAGTGGGATCCCGTACACCTACAGCAGATCAGGAGTGAATAGGTGGGTTATCCCAGAGGGTCGCTAACTCGCGTGCCTGTCGTCGACGACGTAGATTCCCAACAAGCGACGCGTCTATCCCTGCGGGAGATCTGGGCGGGCTTGGTGCGCCCTGCATTTTCGGACTCCCATTTCTGGATTATTCAAGCCATGGTTGTGACGACCTTCTTCATCGACCTCGGTGGAGACCTCGCGCAGAATGCCCATTTAACTCCCTTACCCGGTTTCGTGTGGATAGTGCTCCTATTCGTTCCCGTTGCCTACGGAGGTAGATATTTCGGCATTATTGGATCTCTAGGTGCAGCGCTGAGCGGGATGATCCTCGTTATCCCGGAGATGCTGCTATTTCAACACAGTGTCGAACAACAATTGGGAACATACAGCATCACCGCCATCATGATCATCGTTGCCTTTGTGACTGGTGAGCGTCTTGAGGAGATACAGGCGATCAAACGTGCCTTGGCCGCCACCGATGAACTCTTTAGGAGTCAACAGCGTTCGAGCATTGTCTTTGAGAACAGCGTTGCCGCCATATGTATAACCGATACCGAAGGTAACATTCTCGAGGTTAATCGCTCATACTGTGAGCTGGTAGGACTGACAAAGGAAACGATAACTGGCCAAAACATCACGGACCTTGCCGATCCAGAACATCGTGTCAGCGACGCACAGACAATTCATCGTCTTATAGCTGGTGAGGTTCAGAGTGTCAACTTCACCACACGCTGCCTACACAAGGATGGCCACTCAATTTGGGTAGACGCATTCTACTCGCTGGTTCGCGACAGAGGCGGGGTTCCGGTCTATATCATCGCTTCATTTTACGACATTACAGCCAGACGAGCTAGTTTAGAGGCACTCGACAATTCAGAGAGGCGATTCCGATCCGCGTTCGACGCATCGCCGATAGGCGTAGCACTCATCAGCATCGATGGGAGGTTCCTTCAAGTCAACTCGGCGTTGTGCCAAATGGTAGGACGAAACGCATCCGAGGTGATCGAACTGGGCGTCTTGGGTTTGACGCATCCATCGGATCGCGACTTGACAAACCAGCTACTAAAAGCTCAAGATGATGTGATTCAGGTCACAAAACGCTATATGCATGCGGATGGACACATATTGTACGTACAGGTGACCCGCAGTCTGATCATTGGCTCCGACATCGATGAACGATACTTCATCTCACAGTTTCGGGATATCACTGATGAGCGCGCCCGCTCCGCGCAGCTCACCCACCAAGCGCTCCACGACCCACTTACAGGGCTTGCCAACAGAGCCCTCTTCGAGGATCGCCTACCCCAGGTTAACGCGAGGTCGGAGCGTCTAGGTGGTAGCCAGAGCGCAGTGTTGTTGCTGGACCTCGATGACTTCAAGGTGGTGAACGACACCGCTGGCCACCACATCGGCGACCAGATGCTTGTGGAACTCTCGCGTCGGCTTGAGAGCGTTACACGCTCCTCAGACACCCTATGCCGTTACGCTGGTGATGAGTTCATCTACCTCGCAGAGGGACTCAAGTCTCCCATGGAGGCAGAACAAGTTGCAGATCGTCTTCTCAGTGTAATCGACGAGCCGTTTCACATAGATGGAAGAGACTTCGCTCAACACGCAAGCATCGGGGTGGCAGTCTACGGTGCAAATGGGGTGGAAGACGCCAAGATCATCGAATGCGCCGACATCGCTCTATACGAGGCTAAACGTCTTGGGAAAGGCACCTATGTAGTATTCACGCCTGAAATGAATGAGAAAACATCCACCCGATTCCAGCTTATCCAGGAGTTGAAACACGCGTCTCTCTCGAATGAATTTTCCATGTCCTACCAAGCAATTCTCGATCTCGATACAGAGAGCATCGCCGGTTTTGAGGCATCGCTGCGCTGGGTACATCCACAACGTGGGCTAATGTTACCTGATGCATTCATTCCTCTTGCTGAACAAAGCGACCTCGTTCTAGAACTCGGTGCCTTTGCGCTCCACGAGGCCATCAGCAAAGCGCTATCATGGGAGATCAAGGGGGCACAGTCGCAGGCACCCTATGTCATGATCAACTTGACAACCCGCCAGTTCCATGACCCAAACCTGGTGACGATGGTTGATAAAGCGCTTGCTGCAAGTGGAATTGCACCAACCCGCCTCATCCTCGAATTCACCGAAGAGACTGCCCTTGATGACATCAGCACCACTGTTGAAGTATTGGAGAATCTGAAGCGCCTCGATGTGAGGACTGCCCTGCGGGACTTCGGAGCCGGATACTCCTCTCTCTCGTATCTCGCATTTCTGCAACCGAGCATCGTCAAAGTCGATCAATCCATCACACAATCGATACATGACACCGCGGTGTTAGAGACGATCGTCTTCCTTAGCCACAGACTAAACCTGTCAGTTCTCGCACAGGGAATCGAAACCATCGATCAGCTAGCATCCCTTAGGCAACTTGGTTGTGACCTTGGCCAAGGGAGTCTCATCGCCCACGTCCTGCCATGACCGATGGTCTGTGATGGTCTGTGATGGTCTGTACAACGAAACAAGATGATTTAAGAAATTAAGCGTCCGTCCAGGGCGGAAAGTAGCACTCGAATCGGTCTGTCAGGGGACTAACCGACCAAAATCAGGTACCGGAGTCTGACCGATGATAGACACAGGGAGTTCGCAGCTGTTCAAGCTGGACAAACTAGCACACGCTGCGGTCGTTCACAATCCTGAGAGCGAGAGCATTATCTTCCATGGAGCGCAACCAGCTTGATGGAGACTCCATGGGAGCTGAACCAGTAAGCTCCCGAGCAAAGTAGAGCGTCTCATGCTCCGTGAGCCACATCGGACAGTCGGGCTGTCCACCGTTGAATCTCCCGATCCATTTGCGCAGGAATAGCGTTCTGGTTCTGGCTCGTCATGGAGGACACCGAACCCTATATTTGTTGGCCATCCATAACCTCGCTGCTGGTCGCGTCACACCTGTGATGTGTCTTTAGGCACACGTTGATCCACGTTTGACTTTGGGCCAACCGCTGCATCGCCAAGTTAAACTCTGAGTCCAATTCATGTAGCTATTGTGTACTAGGGCTCCTCTGGTATCCCAGTCTTTAATTTTGAGCCAAGTTTTCAAGCAGCGGCTTTGAGTTTTGCATGTTCGAGATAGTTGCCGACATAGTTCTCTATCGTGTTGAGTGCGCGCTGTAACCCGATAGGAGCAGGTTGCTGGTTGGCTGCGAGAAGGGGTGGCAGAACGCGGTGGCCTAGCTTGGTATAGGTGATGGCAAAGCGGATTCCCTCTGGCGTAAGCGTATAGCTGTTGGTATGGGGAATCCTTGTAATGAGACCTTTGAGGCGCAGCTTACGCAGGTCATAGGTCATCTGCGCGGCGCTATAGGGACCACCAAGCAGCTGGGACACCGAGGCACGAAGGCTCTTGTTGGTGAAGCCGATGACGGTATTTAGCGCCACGCAGAGCGCACCGGCCAGGGCCATGACGCGTTTATCCCCGAAGCGTATCGCTCCGGTTCGTCTGCCCTCCTCTAGCGAGGGCTGTGAGATCCGCTCCCATAGAGCAGTCTCGATGGCACAGCCCTGACCGGCACGTTGGATGTCAAGTAGTCGACGATTGGCGGCTCGAGCCTTGTCGATCAACTCGGCGAGGTTGCGGAGGC
>NZ_JXUW01000028.1 GCF_000949255.1 Ferrimicrobium acidiphilum DSM 19497
ACTGCCTGATGTAGACGTCTTTGATCTGGCCGTGCTCGACGTAACGGCCAGACTTACGTCCATATCCTGCGGTCTCACCGACGTAAAGGAACGAAGAAGCACCATAACAAGTCCCGATGTGGCGGGAGGGATCGACAAACGTCTCAACCAAGAGCACCCGGTGTCCCCACGTATCAACCCAGTCTGCACTCAAACGTCGCAGTGCCTTTGACATCACAGCGGATGCAGTGTTGGGACGCCTACCAGCAGGCAGAATACAGAATCGTTGGTTCGATGCGACGAAACGTAACCTGCGTTGCTGGAGATCTCTCGTCCAGCCGATGAACCGATCACGAGGTCCACACGATAGTGCGGGTGACGCGAACCCGAGCAGTGCTACCCACCCGCCACAGGAGTCCGTCGCTACATAGCGCATCGTCTCACCGACCATCCGGTGGCCAAGCCAGTGATGCTCGTCGAGTTCCGCATCGAACCTATTGGCGTCACCGACGCTTATCGGAGCAACGCTCAATCCCACAAACCACTCATCTCGCATCCGATGAACTTAGCATTACCAGGACGAACGCGCCAATCGACACATAACACTGCAGGTCACAGCCATAGGGCTTCGACTATGAAAAGGCCGTGCCTAGCGACGGGACCAGGCCAGGTTTGGAGTTGGGACATAAGCAAGCTCAAGGGTCCCTCCAAGGGGATCTACTGGCAGCTCTATGTGATCTTAGACATCTACTCTCGGGGGATTATGAACTGGAGGATCGAGGATCACGAGAGTGCTGAGCTCGCCAGAGAGCTCATGGATGAGGCGATCACCAAAGAAGGCGTAGATCCGAACCAGTTGACGATTCATGCCGATAATGGAGCCTCGATGGCTTCACACAGTGTCGCGGAGTTCCTTGCCACCCTCGGGGTGAGAAAGAGCCACTCACGTCCCCATACCTCTAATGACAACCCCTACTCAGAAGCCCAGTTCAAAACCTTGAAGTACCGAGGGGACTTCCCTGAACGCTTTGAAACCATCGAAGAGGCGAGGATCTTCTTTGCAAAGTTCTTCAGCTGGTACCAGTACGAACACCACCATTCAGGCATTGCACTCATGACCCCAGCTGATGTCCATGAGGGATACGCCGAAGCGATCACCGAACGAAGAGCCGAGGTTCTGAAAGGCGCCTATCAAAACCACCCCGAACGCTTTGTAAACAAGGTTCCGACCCCACCCACCCTCAACACCGAGGTCTGGATCAACCGACCAAGTGAGGAGGAGATGAAAGAGAGTCCTTAGCCGGCCGGAAGTTAACGTTTTGGATATTAAACTGATGAGTACTTCGTACATATTCTGTAGAGACCGTCCGGGTCGAGCTCAACCGCCGCTGTAGCTTGGAGTCGTTGTTGAACATGTGCAATGATCTGCGAACTCATAGCTGGTGTTGATCGAGTCCTAGATTTCATAGATGGAGACATGGAGCGGAGGAATCAGTAGCTCCCCCGGCGGATAGATGGACCATAGCCCGACTCCAATCCAAGTGTCTGACTACATAAGGTCGATCTGTGGGTCCATTGAGTTCGCCTCACTGGCTGGGATTGCATACTCGTTTGATCATGTGCGCGATCGATTCAGGATCCTCTAAAGGTACTAAATGGTGTACTCCATCGAGTACTTCAAGAGTCGCCCACGTGCTACTGTTGGCCGCTCGACGAGCAAGGTCAACAGGGCACGCCATATCGAGTGCCCCCCACAGCATCCAAATCGGTCGATCGATCATGAGGAAGTGTTCCTGATAATCCTCGTTGACCACCTTGACGAAGATCTCTCGCATGACACCAACCGCGTGCCGATAGTCATCCGAACCGTATCGCTGTCGAGCACTCTCTAACCGTTCGTTGGATAGCAGCCCAATGCCCGCCAAAGCACGCACCAGCCGATAGCCCAACGGGGACTTCGTCCGACTCTGGGGCCGGATAATGGGGACACCAACCAAGAGGAGCTCATCGACCAGCTCTGGGGCTACCACACTGGCTAGCTGTATAGCTACCCTACCACCAAAGGAGTGACCGACCACGATCAATCGACTAAGTCCAACCTGCTCTCGCCACTCACGAACAACCTGAGCGACAGCTTCGGCATAACCCACGGAGTCGATGGCTACGAGAGGCGCATCGGAGTCTCCAAAGCCAGGCAGATCAAGCGTCAGTACTGACAGTTCTTCGTCGAGCAGTTCGATCACACGCGACCAATCGCGGTGATCTCGACGCCAACCATGAAGAAAAACAATCCCAAGCGCGCCCGCATCTCTAGAGCGTCCAACAATACTAGAGACCGATAGTGAGGGCTGGGAGAACGAAGTCGTGAAGAATGCAGCAGCTACGGCTTACTCCTCAGTATCATCATCGTGCCCATAGGCAGATGGAGCAGCCTGCAGCTCTTCATCATCCAAGTAAGCCATACACCAGTCGGAGTGTCCGTGCACCGAGTCGCCTCCGCACTCCTCGCAACGAATGAGTGGAACCGGGATTCCTCGCTTTGCCTTTCGCGCCTCTTCGTATCGACGATGACGACCCTTCTTCACGCGCTACTCCCACTCACTCTGACGAGACTTATTCATTCCTCGCACGTCCAATAGCTAGTTTAGCGATTTGGATCTTGAAGATCTCCAGCTACCAGGTCAAAACGCTTGCTCGCTAGGATAGATTCCAAAGATTGCCTTTTGTCTTGATAGTACGCTCATGCGCTGACATGGCTGGCCTAGAGCACACGCCTAGACCGACATCGTTTGTGGCGAATAGCCATCCGCAGCACACGTCTGTTGCGGATGGTACTGCAGCGGCGGCGGTAGCCAGAGTGGCAAGTGAAGAGCTGCAGAACTCAGAGGGCAAATACAGAAGAAGGAGAGGCGATGGCAGACGCATTCGATCCAGATGAGATGATTGAGAGATTCCAACGACGTGCGGCGGCCGTCAAGTCACGTCCGATCCCGCCGGTTGAAGGCAGTGAGCGAGCCAAATTCGTCGAGCAGGCCTCCGTCGACTACTTCGACTACGCAGTCATCGGGGATGCTGTCGCCAAGCTCGAGGATGGAATCCTCACTCTCACCATCGACTTACGGCCTCCACAGAGCTGATCGCAAACTAGTCACGAGAAGGGAAATGCCCCTCCATTAAGGCAAAAGCGCCTGAAGACATGCGAGATGATTCGTGCTTACAACTTCTCCGGAATGAGGGCACAGAGGACACAGCTGCACGACGAGAGAGTCAGCGAGACCAGAGCACCGACTGGTGGTTAGCTTGCGCAGTGGAGACTCGCCAATGGAATGCTCCTAAAGGTTGAGGTATTTGAACTTGAGTAGGTCACAAAGTAGAGGTTGTGTCGACCGGTAACTGCTGCTCCCACGTTTTTCGGGATGGTTGTCGTAGCGATATTGCACCAGTGATGTGCACGAGGAGCGAGGAGGGAGCTCCCGGTTCCACTGCCAATCCTGAGCAGATCACCCGTCTCTGGAATGACGAGTGTGGTTTGGTCCCAACTGGTCGGCGGAAGTGAGAACGTGGCTGTCGCCTGAACCCCTGGCGGGGTCGGAATATCGCTCACAACCTGCCAAGAGACTCCGCCATTTGTGCTTCTGCGAAGCGGGTAGCTTGACTGTGGATCTATGAGATATTCGGTCCCATGGACCGAGAACAGTTCGTTAGTCGCACAGGCGTTGGCCGAGCTCGGCCAGGATGATTGCATGAACTCTCTACCCTGATCTGTCGACAGTAGAATCGGCTGTTGGGCACCGTTCATTGCACAGTTCGAGAGGGTCGTCGTTGGGGAGAAGCGGACACAAGGTCCGAAGTGGGGACAGAGCATGCGTCCCTGTGTCCAGCTGGTCCCATTCGTGGTCGTCTCGGTGATCTCGGCATGATGAGTGAGGGTGAAGTATGCGTGAATAAGGAACTGCGAGGATTGTAGACCAACAAAGTTCGCATTACTGATTCCCTGGGGAGAGGGGATCACGCTCCAAGTTCCCCCATCGTTTACCGAGATCACTGGCAGATAGGCGAAGTCTGGCGCCTTGTTCGGTATTTCTATCGGGTACGAGGCGGCGATCAAAGTCTTGCCTGTCGGTGTTTGCACGGCTGCGAGTTCGGTGGCACATGTCGCGCTATTGGCATTCGAGGATGGCACTCCTGCCTGTTCTAGCAGTTTTGAGACGCCGGCTGTGTTGATCTTTGTAATGTGGCCATTATCCAACATCTCCAAGGTGTTGTTTTGGCCGACACAAGACAGTGCAACTCCATTGGTCCCGCTCTCGGTAAAGATAGACGGATCGGCACTGAGCTGGATATTCGTAGCACCTCTGAGGCTGATCGACCGGTAGGAGACGGGAGTGGCCACCTTAAATCCCACAGCACCAAGCAAGACAAAGTTGCCAGTTCCATTCTTAGGCTGAGAAAACTGATAGACCCCTCTCGCGACCTCCCGAGAAGGGCGCCTCTTTAGGACATCGAACTGGTCGACAAAGGGTTCATGGGTACCGATGATGTTGGTGAGAGCGATGGTGCCGCCCACCGGAGTCATCTCGCCCGGAATCAGGGTTTTTGAGGAGAGGGAAAGTCGGGGTACTACAACGGCAACCGAGCGTTTGAAGCTAAGCGCGGTCGAGCCCTCTCCGTGGGCAAGCGCACATGCTCGATGAACCCCGAGACACTGTATAGATATAGGATAGCTGCCGGCTCTTGGAGCGAGAAGTCGAAGAGGATAGCGTTCGAGCCAGGGTCCGCTTGGCGTCACAAACGAAGTTTGAAACTCAGTCGATGAGACCCAGTGGACGGAGGTGCCGTTGTAATGGAGTCCGTCAACGCAACCGTCAAAACAGACATTGGTGTGGGCAGGCTGGGGTGAGAGTGGGGTGCTAACACGGCCAGTGATGGTAACTCTCGCCCCTGGCACAACTGAGGTCGGAGATACGCTCAGGCTGACCGCAGGACCGCTATGGCCAGAAGGCACCGATATCCCCTCCTTGTTCGCTGCCGTTCCTCGAGGTGAGAGCACAGCTTCGACACCCAGATAATAGGTTCCTGACCGAAGGTTTGGGATCCGGTAACAGGACTTTGCAAGATGGCCGCTCATCGTCGCCCCGAGTGCTCCTAGCGCACACCCAGCCTGGGTGGCACTTGTGGGGACCGTTGGAGGATTCGGCTTCGATCTCGTCGGAACGGATTTTTGACCTGTTGGGTTAGTTGTAACGGGGCGTGAACTTGAGGACCCACAGGCAGCAAGAAGCAGCGCGAGACTCACCAGTATGATCCACCACGGTCTTCGTTGACTTAACAAGGTCGTGCTCGTCAATCAGTTCTCCTAACCGACAATTGACACTCCACTTGACCAATGTTATTAGATCTAGACGCTAGCTCGGCAACACTCCGCACCGAGTATCCACATCGTGGGTATAACACCTGCTCTTCAGATTTGAGTGCCAAACTTGGTCAGTGGTAGCCACCGGCTAGAGATGACTTGAGGAAGGTCACAGTAGTTCTACCAGCCTGAGTTAGACGAAGACGCCAACATGACACGAGAATGCTACCCGAATTGTTGAGATATCGCTCGGTCTTAGACGGCCTCTCGAGCTCGCCCCACCTACCTGCTACGTCACCGATTCGACACCGCTCCGATCGCCCCGGAAAGTCTGCATCGACTAGTTCCGCCTCTAGAGGTCGTGTGAGCTCACGAGCGGGCGTTATCATGTCTCTCCGATGAGAGAAGCTTGGATTCAGTACCCGCTTGGGAGCAGTTCGAAAGCTGTACTCTCGTTAACGACGATTAAAGATCACTCTTTGAGGAGTCGGATAGCCTCAAAACAATGATCATCTGTGAGACCGGATCGACGACGTGTGCCACATAGGCCCATCGAAGCTCTCGCCATTCGCGCAAGAGGTAGACGCAATCCAACTCATAGCGAAGTTGAGCATGCACTC
The DNA here is from genome assembly GCF_000949255.1 of Ferrimicrobium acidiphilum DSM 19497. Classification (NCBI taxonomy): domain Bacteria; kingdom Bacillati; phylum Actinomycetota; class Acidimicrobiia; order Acidimicrobiales; family Acidimicrobiaceae; genus Ferrimicrobium; species Ferrimicrobium acidiphilum. The sequence continues at coordinate 5,953 of NZ_JXUW01000028.1, forward strand.
TGACTAATGAGTGCCCTCTGAGACTGGGCGAACGTGCAGGTGCTCTCCCCCGGTCACCTCGATCTTGCGCTCACCAGCCAAAAGAGCACCGAGTTCAGCGCCGCATACCTGGTAGCGCCAACCGCGAGAGAGTCCACCACGTCTCCGAATAACAAAATCAACTATCTCGTCTCGGGAAGCGATCAAGGCTGGATCGATGCCAAGATCGAAGGCTTTAGCCTGAACGACAGAGGCCGAAAGGAGCACAACAGGAGCCAGTTCGGGGCGCATCGTAGCAGAGATCGCTAGTTCGGCAGTAGCGGTACCGACCGGTTGATCACTTACCACCAACTCGAGCAGGTGACCAACCATCTCGGCATCAAGACGCCGTCCATCCACACCGCGTAGTCGAGTCAACTCAGAACGTGACTGAGGCGCGGAGCGAGCAATAGATGCGATAGCGAGGTCTGACAGTATCGAGCGTGCAGGTACGTCGCGAACCCTTGCCTGTTCCTCTCTCCATGCGGCGATCCTTGCGGCGATTCGACGATTACGTTCGTCATCTAAGGCACGACACTCACGAATTTTCGTCCACGCTAGTTCGACTGGAACCTCAGAACGGCGACGGCGCACTACTGCTGCCATCTCCTCAAGCGCCCAGTCACGACGATGCATGGAATCGAGTTCCGCCACAATCCTGCGCTCGAGCTCTTCGAGATAGAGCACATCGGTGGCGGCGTAGTCGATCTGCTCTGGGCTTAGCGGTCTGGCCATCCAATCCGAGAGCCGCGCACCCTTAGCGATAGTCACGCGTAAGAACTGGTGCAGGAGAGCCCCCAGGGAGGCATGACTAATACCAAGAAATCCTGCAGCCACCTGCGTATCGAAGAGCTGTACCGGGCGCGCACCAACAGCACGTTCTAGTATCTCAAGATCCTGCTCACTCGCGTGGAAGACAAACTTTATCTTCTCATCCACGAAGATCTCCTCCAGAGGAGAGAGATCGAGATCGAGAGGGTCGATCAAGAAGATCAGGTCACCGATCCTCGCCTGCACCAAAGCCAGCTTCGGATAGTAGCTCCGCTCTCGATGAAACTCAGTATCGACGGCTACCGCACCGATCTCCTTCGCCTCCTTCACAACCTCGGCGAGGTCAGTTTCAGTGGCGACCCATCGTAATCGAATGCCCTGTCTGTGGACCAAAGCCGCCGTCAGATCCGGCATTGCACCGTCATCAGCACCCTCGACGGTACCGCTATGACCATAGCGACCAAAACGCTCCAAGCTACCTCTATCCTTCGCCATTAGCCGCCATAGTGCATTCGAGTATCCGACATCGCTAACACCGCCGACCACTCCTCGAGAGGCTGACGTAGTACCATGTTATCGACAGAAGTGGTAACGAGCCAATGGCTGCCAAGCTGGCTACTAGAAATCACCCGCCCCACCACCATACCTAGCGAATCGCTGGGCATCCATAATCCGGAGCTACCCTCACGGACTACCGGGACGCCACTTGCGCTCATCGTCTCCTGATCAAAGATTGGAGCCTTTGCAAACTTGCGGGCGAGCGGCGCTTGGTCCCGATCAAGAAACACCAGGCCAATGGTGGAATCCTTGCTTATGAACTCTAAGGCGATCGCGCCATCCTCAATCGACATAGCGAGCCTGCGCGGTGTCTTGGCTACCTGCATGACGAGCGATATCGTCATAAAGTGCAACCTATCCTCTTGAGCTAAACTGAGAAGATAGAGACCCGACGTCATGGCCCATAGGGCACGGCGCAACTGAGCGTCATCGTCAGTAACTACACTCTCACCCATGTCCTGTCCCTTCTGCGACCTCATCAACCACCCTGATGATCCGCATGTAATCGAGGTCGGAGCGCACACGAGCGTTCTCTTGGATCGTGCCCCGGTCTTTTTGGGTCATGCATTGATAGTGCCCACTGCTCACGTTGAGCATCTCTTGGTAGCCGATCCCGAGGTTGTGATCGAGGTAATGAGGCGATCGCAAGAGGTGGCGATTGCTGCGATGGATGCCTATCGGGCAGACGGCATTCTGACCGTCACCAACACCATCGTCTCTCAATCGGTACCGCATCTTCATGTTCATGTTATTGCGAGGCATCAAGGAGACGGCGGCCTGCGAGGGTTTCTTTGGCCACGAAAGCGCTACTCCTCACAGGAGGAGCTTCTAGAGTATCGCGATCGACTCCGTGGCTCACTCGTCGGCCGCTCCCCTTATGCATCGGACTAGACAGTAGTCCTTCTTGCCCCGGCGCAACACCAACAGGCGACCGTCGATTAGCATCTCCCTGGTGACGACGAGACTTTCGCGTTGTTGTGATCCGTTCACATAGAGCCCGCCTTGACTAAGGTTGCGTCTCAATTCGGATTTGGATGCAAAGAGCGATGTGCGAGAGACGAGTTCGACCAGATCAATCCCGCCGTCGAACTCACCTGAGTCGACGATAAGCGTTGGAGCCTCACCCAACGCCTCTTCGAGCAGATCAGACTCGAGCGACTCGACTGCACCGGCGAACAGGGATCGACTCGCTCTTCGCGCTCGCTCAGCCTCCTCCTGGCCATGGACGAGAGCCACAAGCTCAGTGGCGAGGCGATGATGAGGTTCACGACGCTCCGGATGATCATGAAACTCCTGATCGATCTCGATAATCTCTGCAGGCTCGAGCGAGGTGAACTGCTTGAGGTAGGAGATCACCATCGAGTCATCGGAGCGGAACAGAAATTGATAGAGTTGATAGGGTGAGGTTTTGCGCGGATCGAGCCATATCGCGCCACCGACCGACTTCCCAAACTTGGTGCCATCGGCCTTGGTGATCAGCGGCCACGTCAAGCCATACGCCTCCTGCTGGGCCACTCTCCGAATCAGGTCAATACCTGCAGTAATGTTTCCCCACTGGTCGGATCCGCCAAGTTGCAAACTGCAATCGAAGCGCCGGTTGAGCTCGAGGAAGTCTATCGCCTGAAGCACCATGTAGCTAAACTCGGTGTAGGAGATACCCTCACTGCCGAGCCGGGTCTTCACCGAGTCCTTTGCCAGCATGGTAGCAAGCGGGAAGTGCTTACCGTAATCGCGAAGATAGTCGATAAGGTTAAGGCTCTCCAGCCACTCACGGTTATCCACCAGGACTCCAGCAGACTCGCCGGTGAAGTCGATGAAGCGCTCGAGCTGTGAACGAATCGCCTCAGTGTTCTTGGTCAAGGTCGCGTCATCGAGCAGGGTCCGCTCGGTTGATCTTCCGGAAGGATCGCCGATCATCCCAGTTCCGCCTCCCGCCACCAGAATGGGGCGATGGCCAGATCGCTGAAAGCGTCGGAGGACCGTCAGGCCCAACAGATTCCCGAGATGGAGTGAATCGGCGGTCGGGTCGAAGCCCACATAGAGCGAGAGACGAGACGAGTCCATCTGCACCAGGAGCTCATCAGAGCTCATCTGGTTGATCAGTCCACGGTAGTTGAGGTCTTCGGACAGCGTCACGGGTACATCTGCTCCTTTGCGAGTTGACGATCGATCTGTGCGTAAAGACTACCGAGGGATTCATGACTCACCGCTCGACCAACCTCCAGCACCGCCACCAGGAACTCTCCAAGACGAGCCCGCTCAACCAGTGCATCAAGATCGTTGGCATCGCTCACTCTTATAACTTCGAGACCGATTCCCGACAACACGCCTGCTGGGCGTACTCTTGGTGGTGTCACAAAATACTCGGTCTGCACCTCGGGCGCGATTCGGGTTGCCGGTGGCACCTGGTCGAAGATGAGACCTCCTTGATTATCAAGCACTACGATCAGACCGCGATGAGCGAGCGGTAGATGAATGAGAGCACTGACGTCATAGAGAGTGGCGAGATCCCCAATGAGAAGCGCAGTCAATGCTTCCGGTCGTGTATGAGCAAACCCCAAGTAACTAGCTATGACGCCATCGATACCATTTGCTCCCCGGTTCATGGCCACCAACGGCGGGTCGAGATGATAGCCACGGAACTGATCAAGGTAGCGGATCGGCATCGACGCTGACACAAAAAGAGCCTCCTCACCATGCAACAGACTGTAGAGTCGACGAGCGGCAGCGATCTCAGAATCTGGATGCGTCTCTGCAAAGCCCTGCACCAAAGCGTCGATCTTCTCATCGAGCTGACGGAGTAGATTCGGTCCCTGGCCTGAGACAACCTCGGGCAACAGCTTCGAAGCGTTGTACAGGGTTTCCTTGACATCAGCGACATAGCCAGTCGTCACGAAGCGACCAGGATCTCGAAAGACAGATCGGTCATTCAAGGTAACGACCTCGCCACCTTGTTCCACGATCGCCCTCAGTGTCCCCATAGCACTCCGTGCCAGTGGGAAATCGCCGATGACCACCGCAATATCAGGTAGTGGCAACGATATGCGAGTCAGAAGATCAAGGTGAATCACACACTCGCCTTTATCGGCGAGCTGTGTTCGCGAATCCACCACCAGTCTCCAGCCAAGCCGCATCGCTAGCGTGCGAGCCGCCCCAGCTATCGTCTCCTCAGGCGCAACATCCGGCAGAGCCGACTGGCTCACGCCACCGAGCATCAGCCATCCCTTCCGCTCTGGGTCAAAAAGCCCTCTGGTCAGTTCAGTATCAAGCGGAGCTGGAGTGGTGCGCACGGGTCTGCGAACGCCGATGCTCTCGTGCTCTTGAGTCGATGGCAACGAGATCTCGCTCTCACCTTCGATGACCGGACCCAGCAGCGGCTCCTCGATCCCGATGTTCAGATGCACCGGTCCACCCCTCATGAGTTCGGTGACCAGTTGAAGAGCGATTGAGCCCAGATCGCGTTCGCTAAGTGAGGCGACCAGCTCGAGCGAGATCGTTGCGCCAACATAGCTAGACATGGCCTGAAGCTGATCGAGAGTTTGAGGTGCGCCAACTCCCTTTAGACGCGCCGGCCGGTCTGCAGTTACCGCGAGGATGGCAAGACCCGAGAGCGAAGCTTCGGCAAGGGCAGGCACTAGCTCGAGGCTCGCGGTCCCCGATGTCGTCACGACCATCACCGGTTCCCGGCTACGGCGAGCAATGCCAGCGGCGAAGAATGCAGCCGCTCGTTCATCCAAGCACACCGATACCGACATGGCAGAGCTCGCCAAAGCCACCGCTAGTGGCGTCGAGCGCGATCCAGGAGCAAGCACCACATGGTGGACCCCTAGCCGGTTAAGCTGATCTAGCAGGATGGAAAAAAGACGTACGTTTGCCCCAGGGGGCTCTGGTGTCAGCATTGACGGTATCACAAACTCTCCTTAACTCCACGGTAGCGGCCCTGGTGGTCCAAACCCGTGCACCCGATGGCGACCTTGTCTGTCTTCATGGATTTACCCAAAACCGGTTCGCGATGATCAACGATCTCGTCGCCCCCTTTGCCGCCCACTATCGGCGCATCTGGTTTGTTGACTGCCCGGGCCATGGAGCAACGACCGTCGACTCTAGAACACCACACAGCTTCTTCGACGCCCTGTGTGCTATTGGGCCTCACTTCGATATCTTCGGCTACTCTATGGGTGGCCGACTCGGCCTCTGGTTGCTCTCCCTATACCCGGGCCTGATCACGAACGCTGTGATCGCCTCTGCCCATCTCGGTCTCGAGACTCCGGAGGCGCAGGCGGCCAGACGAGCCTCCGACGGACAACTTGCAGATCGACTTGAGCATCTCCCCTACTCGCCAGGGTTAGGGCAACAGAACCAAGAGTTCATCGCCTTTCTAGAGGAGTGGAATCAGGCACCGCTATTCGGAGGGAGGAGTCTAACCAATAGCGAGCTCAGGCTTCGGGCAAGCAATCACCCCGATGCACTCGCCTCTGCCCTTCGGACTTACGGCACCGGCGAGCAACCCAACCTCACCTCACTTCTATCTGAGACCAAGACCAGACTGCTCTACCTCTACGGAGAGCACGACACCGTCTATCGAGCTATGGCCGAAAGGGCTCGCGGGCTAGGAACCTGCGAGGTACGCATGATCGACCGGGGAGCGCATGACGTCCTCCACGACCAACCATCAGCGGTAGTCCAGCTAGCAACTCAATTCTTGAGTTGACAACAAAAGCTTTCGCAAATCAGGAGCACATCTCCACGTGGCATCCTTCTCTTCCTGGATGTGGACGGAGCCTTGTCGGCGCACTTGGTTGACTAATCTCCCACTCCTGAAGCCGATCGCTTCTAAGACCAGCACGGCCACCTCCATGGTTGTTGCGTAGTTCAGTTTGTATATGGACCTCGGCTGCTGGCGATGTACGACATTGCTAAACCTAGATCGCCTAATGGAAGGAGAAGGCGATAAGCCCTAACACTCCAGCCACGAGTGTCACGCGAGAGGTGCCCGCCAACACAGGTACAAGCGCCCGACCTTGGGCGTGACCAACAATTGCGCGCAGTGGCTTTACAAGCAACGCTAGAAGAATGAGAGTCGACCCTAGCCACCAAGACCAGCCGAGAGCAAGAGCGAAAGTGACTACACCCACGACCATCAGTATCGCATAGGACGCGCGTGTTCGATCGTCACCCATTCTCACCGCGAGCGTTCGCTTGCCCGATTCAGTGTCCCCGGGTATATCGCGTAGATTGTTGGCCACCAAGATCGCTGTAATCAATGACCCAAACCCTACCGAGATCTCCACTGCTTGCGATGAGATCTGGAGTGCTTGAATATAATAGGTACCCAAAGTTGCCACGAGCCCGAAAAACACGAACACGAAGAGTTCGCCGAAACCGTAGTAGCCGTAGGGGTGACTGCCGCCGGTGTAGAACCAAGCAGCAATGATACTGACCGCTCCAACTGCGAGTAACCACCAACTCACATCGGCACAGATGACGAGCCCCGCGACCCCTGCAACCGCGAATGAGGCCAGCGCCGCCAGGCGCACAGCCTTCGGACTCGCCAGCCTGCTCCCAACTAATCGCAGCGGCCCAACTCGGTCCTCATCGGTACCACGAATACCGTCAGAGTAATCGTTGGCATAGTTCACACCAACCTGCAACGCCAGCGCCACTACTCCGGCCAACACAGCCAACAGTGGCCGGAAGTGATGGCTACCCACCGCCAACCCAGTTGCCGCAAGCACTGGCGCAATCGAAGCAGGTAAGGTGCGAGGGCGAGCCCCTTCCACCCATTGCGACAGCGACGCCATCGGTTAGGGCCGTCTCGGGAACTGGTCGAAGGCCGGTGATCGCTTGGCGAGGTAAGCATCGCGACCCTCTTGGGCTTCGTCTGACATATAAAACAGCATGGTTGCATCACCAGCCAACTGCTGTATCCCCGCTAGACCCTCATCAGCGGCGTTAAAGGAGGCCTTAAGTAGCCGAAGAGCAAGCGGTGAAAGAGCAAGAATCTCTCTACACCACTGGACCGTCTCTGCTTCAAGGCGTTCGAGAGGGACGACGGTGTTCACCAAACCCATTCGCAATGCCTCATCGGCATCGTACTGCCTACAGAGAAACCAGATCTCCTTCGCCTTCTTCATGCCGACGGTTCTGGCCAACAGACCAGCCCCATATCCGCCATCAAAGCTTCCCACGCGTGGGCCAGTCTGACCAAAGCGAGCGTTATCAGCAGCGATGGTAAGATCACAAACCAGGTGCAGCACATGACCCCCACCGATAGCGTAGCCAGCTACCATCGCGATCACTGGCTTGGGCAACCGTCTGATCTGAATCTGGAGATCAAGTACATTCAGTCGTCCAATACCATGTTGAGCAACCTCATCATCGCCGATATAGCCATCGTTGCCGCGAATGCGTTGATCGCCACCTGAGCAGAAGGCCAGCGACCCCTCCCCAGTCAGTATCGCTACCCCGAGAGCGGGGTCATCCCGAACGATCTCGAAGGCGCGCTGCAACTCAAACAGCGTCTGAGGACGAAACGCGTTGCGCACCTCCGGTCGATTGATCGTGATCTTCGCGATCCCGTCGAGCACCTCGAACTTTATGTCGGTGTAATCGCCTCGTGACTCCCATGCGAACTGTTCCATCTATCCTCCAACTAGCTACCACCGGATCCACTTGCCACCAACGTGGCTCGTGGCCGATTATTTCTGTCAAGACCAGCAGGCCCGCAGATCCCATCAGACGACTCCCGTCAAACATCACCGTCACCAGGAACACAATGCCGCTGCCGGTACTCGATTGGGATCGGCGACCGCTTTCCAAGGAGCTAGTTTAGAGGCGTGAACCAACTCGTAGCGATCCAACTAGAGCCGACAGAGCAGCTCGTCGAGATGATCGCCAAATGCTGGGCTCGAGACGATGCGGTAGCGGTCCTGGACCCACGCTCACCAAAGATGCGCATCGAGGAACGGTTAGCCGTCCTGGCAGCTCATCGCCTCGTCGACTCCGATGGTGTCCATGAACTCGATCCTCACGCCCCTGTGCTCCCGACTGGCAGTCGGATAGTAATTACCACCTCCGGCACGACCGGACCGCCGAAGGCGATCGTTCACACCGAAGCAAACCTGTTCGCCTCTGCGCAATCGATCCAGAGACGACTTGCAATCAACGCGAACGACGTATGGTTCTGCCCACTCTCGCCGGCCTACATCGGTGGACTCGCCGTCATAGCGCGCTCATTGCTCCTCGGTAACCGAGTGCTCATGGGTCAACATCTCGATCAAGTATCGGTGGACAACGCACTCGCATCGGGTGCCACGCTGACAGTAGCGGTCACTGCAGCCCTGCCATCGGTCGATCTGAGCGGCTTCCGCTCAGTATTGCTTGGTGCTCAACCACCTCCCGAGCAGGTACCCACCAACGCAATCGTCACCTACGGCATGACTGAGACCGGCTCAGGGGTCATCTATGACGGCCATCCGCTGGACGGTGTCGAGGTCCGCATTGTCGATGATGTCATAGAACTTCGCGGTCCGATGATGGCCAAACACTATCGAAATGGAGCTCCAGTCCTAGACAGCGACGGCTGGCTTAACACTGGTGATCTTGGCAGCTTCAGTGACGATGGTTCGCTACGAGTCTTAGGGCGGGCAAGCGAGCTCATCAACAGCGGCGGCCACAAGGTAAACCCGCTTCGCGTAGAGGCTGCCGTGAGTGCTCAATTCGGCAGCGACCTTGGCGATCTCTGTGTCGTCGCCACCACCGATGATCGCTTCGGTGAAGCCGTAACCCTCGTGGTTACCTCACCAAAACCTCCCGATCTCAATACGGTACGCAACCACCTGGATAGCCTTGAGAGATACGAGCTACCCCGCCGGATCATCACTGTCGAATCCATCCCCCGCACCGAGACTGGCAAACCAATGCGCAAGACCCTAGGACAGCAACTCTCTGGTGATTAATCGCATCAGGTGCATCTTGTGTGCCAGCTCTCCGCACATGAACGCTACTCTCACTTGCGAGCAGGGCTAGCTACCTTCACGACCAACGGTTGGACCCATAGGAGCAATGATCAGCAACACTGGTAGACCCACTGGCGTCGACTTCGCAAAGATCGAGATCTACACACCTCCGACTACAAAGGCCTCCGATTACAGAGACGGCCCAATCTTGGAGCAATTTCTTGCACACGTGCCCGCTGAGCCACGATCGGACGGCCCAACATTTGGAGTGACCGCATCCATGATGCATGCCCACAACAGCGGTCATTGGCGAAAACAGTCAAAGTCTACCGCGATCGAGGGCCCGCCCTGAGACGCTAGGTCAGCAGGCGCGAACCCTCGATCCTGTTCACAACCAACCACCATCGACAGATGGAGACCGTAGTCGTGCTAATCAGCTAGAGCTGGCTCATAATCTATATCGCGCTCCTCGGCGGTTGGCATCTTGAAGTACGGGCGCCCTTTGACCCAGTAGATGATCATCGGGATGAGGCCAAGGGCCATCGATCCTAGACCCACGATCAACGTCGCTGCATTCAGGCCCGGGATAGTCTGCTCAAACATGACCGCCATAAAGACGGCACCCACGAGTGGCCAAAGCCCGGCAAAGAAGAAGTAGTTGGCGCCGGTAAAGATCTTCTTGCGATAGAGGATCACCACCGAGAACCCTGCAAGTGCATAGTAAATCGCAATCTGGAGTCCGATGGCATTGATCGCATCGGTGAGGACGGTGCCGATAGAACCGATGTAATTCGAGGCAATGAAGAGGCCCAACGATATGACTGCGACGACAACAGTGGCGGTCACCGGGGTCTTGCGGGTCGCGTGAGTGACACCAAGCGCTCTTGGGAGCGTGCCATCACGTCCCATCGAGAACATAGTACGCGTTACCTGGATGATCGTAGTCTCTAAGGTTGCAACGGTGGAGAGGACAACCGCAACCACCAGCAACTTGCCACCAAGCCCGTGCCAGACCGTCTGACCAAGCACCAGAAGTACATCACCAGCGTTGTTGGCGATAATCTTGTTGGTAAGCACCATATTAGTACCGATAGTGAATACCTCAAAGAGAACGAAGACCACGATCACACCGATAATTCCGCCAAGGCCAGGTGTTACTTTGGCCTCCTTAGTCTCCTCATTGAGGTTGGCGGTCACATCCCAACCCCAGTAATAGAACGCCGCAACCAGCGCACCACCAAAGAAGACGCTGGAGGAGTGGAACACCGATGGCGAGAACCATGACCACGAGAAGTTGCGCACATCATGGCCGTGAACGAGCATCAGAACGGCGAAGACCACCAAGATCACGAGCTCGATCGAGGACATTATTACCTGAATTCTGGCGGTGATGGTCACCCCGGCGATCACTGCTGCGATCATTATCAAGAAGACAATCGAGCCAACGATAGTGACCGCCGTGACATTGTTGGCTGCTGAATTCGAGAACAACCCCAAAAGCGTCGAGCCTGCTGGATAGGCGCCGGCCACCATGAAAATCAGTGCCGAGGCGACAAGTGCCCAGCCAGCTATATATCCAAGAACCGGATGCAGCGCTCTCCTTACCCAGGCATAGCTGGCTCCGGCGTTAGTTTCAGAACGGCCGAGATAGTTAAACGCCCAAACGATACCGAACATAGCAATGCCACAGTACAGTAGTGCCGCAGGTCCGCCTACTGATACTGCCCCAATGAGTACCGCGGTCGAGGCTGCAATCGAATACGCTGGGGCGACACCAGCGACACCCATAACACTCGAATCGAGTAATGAGAGTGCGCCACGTCTGAGACTATGACCACCCCCTTGCCGACCTCCGGATGTCTCCGGAGCGTGCTCCACTGTATCCACGTATCCTCCCCCTTTTTGAACCCAACTACAGGTGTATGCTGTAATGTATCAGATCCTACGGAATCGTGCTGCCAATTGACAAATTTTTATTGAATCCGTAACAAATTCGCGCTTGAACCAACGTATAGCTAGAACATCCCCATGACTTCGTTACCGCCATCTATGACCACCGTGGTTCCGGTCATCCATTGCGCATCCGAGGACAACAAGAACGAAATGACGCCAGCAACATCGTCTGGCTCCCCGATGCGGCCAAGCGGCAGACGTTGAGAAAGCTGGCCTTCTAACGAGTCAACCAACATGGAGGCAAATTGGGTGCGAATAAGTCCCGGCGCTACCGTGTTCACTCGAATCCGTGGACCTAGCTCCGCTCCAAACTGCCGAGTCATGTGCAAGAGCGCCGCCTTCTGGACGTTGTACCACCCGATCAGGGGCTCAACATGGAGTCCACCAATGGAGGCGACGTTCACCACCGCCCCCTGATGATCACGGTCACCAATACGCTTCGCTAACTCTTGAATCATCATGGTTGGCGCTTTGAGATTGACCTGATAGACGACGTCCATTACCTTGGGCGTTAACTCCACCATCGGACCAGCCCACGGATTCGTGGCAGCATTATTGACCAACAACGTAACGGTGCCGAGCATCTCCTCGGTCATATCGAAGATAGCCGCAGGTGCCCCTTCGTCGCGCAGGTTCGCCGGGCAAGTACCGACTACCGCACCAGGAACTGAATCACTAATCTGTCTGGAAGCTGCGTCGAGTTCATCGGGTTTCCTTGCAACCAGCATCACCTGATGTCCATCTTGAGCGAGCCGCGTAGCGGTAGCGAGCCCAATACCTCGCGATCCTCCTGTGACAATAGCAACACCCATGACAACTCCTTTCGTTAACCTTCCCCAAGATTAGACCACAACCATCGCAGTAAACAGCACGGACGGGCCTCAACACCAGATGACGCGACCCTCCTGGATGCTAGGCTTGCGATCAACGATGAGCGCAATCCCACCCCCACCAACCAACCGGCTCGCCGAGTCATCAAGTCGGTACTTGCGCCAGCATGCAAACGATCCAGTTGCATGGCAACCTTATGGCCAAGCCGCCTTTGATCTTGCGGACTCGCTTGATCGTCCGCTTCTGTTATCGATCGGCTACTCAGCTTGCCACTGGTGTCACGTCATGGCTCACGAAACTTTCAACAAGCCTGAGATTGCGGACTTTCTAAATAACCACTTCATCTGCATCAAGGTCGATCGCGAGGAGCACCCTGATGTAGACGCCCTCTATATGGAGGCACTCATCGCCCAGCAGGGTAATGGCGGATGGCCGATTACTGTCTTCGCCACCGCTACCGGCGTACCGATCTACTGCGCCACCTACCTACCACCGTACACCAGTGCCCACCTGCCGGGTCTCCTCCCCATCGCAGAGAAGATCATCCGTCTCCGCGACGAACAGCCTGAAACTCTGCTCGAGGCTAGCAGGGAGTACGAATCAGCCCTCTCTTCACAGCATGCGCTTCCTCAAACCTCCGATCTCGAACTCGATTCAACGTTGGTACTAGAGCAGATGATCACTGAGCTGTGGGAGCGCTTTGACCCGGAGTTTGGAGGTTTTGGCAACCAGCCCAAGTTTCCACAACCATATGTCCTTGACATTCTATGGCGCTCTCGTAGATTGGCTGATGATCCAGCGCGCGTCGAGAAGATGGTCACCACCACCCTCAAAGCGCTAGCCAATGGGGGTATCCATGATCACATCGACGGTGGCTTCTTCCGTTACTCAACCGATCGCTTCTGGATCACCCCTCACTTCGAGAAGATGCTCTATGACCAGGCTGGATTGCTCTCACTATTTGCTACTGTCGCCGTCGACACCGACGACGAGGATCTACGATGGGTGGCACGACGTATTTTTTCGTTTGCCGTAGCCACGCTAAAGCTTGAAAACGGACTCTATGCATCCTCCACCGACGCCGATGCCGAGGGAGATGAAGGCGGTTACTACCTTCTTGGGGCCAAAGAACTCAAGGAGCTGTTAGCCGACGAATACGATACTTTTGCCCAGTTCTATGGCGTCAGCGCTGGAGGCAACTTCGAGGGTAGGAGCATCCTCCACCGTCCCACTGGAGCTAGCCCACAACCTAACTCTCAGGTTTCCCCTATGTTGCCAAAGGTCTCAAGCTATAGACGCGACCGCACAGAACTCGGGATCGACGACAAGGCAACCTGCGACGGCAATGCAGCTTGGGCGGCTGCCCTCCTCCGAGCGGGACGATTTCTGTCAGATTCTGAGATGCTCAACGAGGGTCTTCAGCTCATCGAGCGAATCCGTGCGATGTTCCGGGAGGGCGATGACCTATTTCACGTGAGTTACCAGCAGACGGCAAACATCGATGGCTTCGCCTCCGACTACGTCAACTACGCCGGCGGGATGCTTGAGGCGTTCACCTCCACCGGCGAGGTTCGCTGGATCGATGAGGCCTCCTGGGCGCTCAAGCGCGCGATTACATTGTTCACCAGTGCCAACGGCCCGGAACTCGCCATCGGTCGCCGAGGTGGTACGCTACCCTTCCAGAGTTTTGACCGCTATGACGGTGCCACTCCATCTACCAACTCACTATTTGCGTGGTTGACCCATAGGGTTGGCTTCATCACCGACGACTCAGAACTCCAGGAGACTGCAAGACAGGTGATCCATGCCTACTTGCCGCTAATCGCACGAGTTCCCGCGTCGTTCTCGATCCTCTGCTGGGTCCATACCGAGCTCGAGCTTGGCACCACCGAGGTTCTAATTCCTGGTCACGGCCATCAACAACTGGTAGATGTAGCGCTCTCAAACACTCGTGGCGATCTAATAGTGGTCCATGGTGATGCCACTCCGCTCTTGACTGGGCTCGAGAGCGGCTCGGCCTACCTGTGTCAGAACCGTGTCTGCCACTTGCCTACCACCGACCCCGCGGCCCTACGCAGCGCACTTGAGAGGATTGAATGAAACCGGTCGCTCGCTACCTTCTCCTTGGCTCGATAGCAGAGAACAGCCTACATCGTGAGCTAATCGTGGCTGATACCGCCAAACGTCGGCTCCTACGACTTCAACTCCCGGTAGACACCGAGATCGAGGCACCCAGCTACATGGATCTTGAGAACGCCGCTCCGACCTCCGATGTTGACCCAGCACGCCCAGAGCAGATCCGCGCCACTACCCTTCGCCGCATCAGCCGACCTCCCAAGTCCAAGCTTGTCGCAGCAGTTCTTGAGGAGCTCTCTCAAACCGAGGAGTTGCCTCCGCTCTTCCTCCCCGGTCCAAGCGTCGCCTACTCACGTTTCGACGCTTCATTTCCATCGGTAGCGAGCCTCGCTCTCCACGATCCAATTCTCGAACCTCAATTGGATGGCAAATTGCTGCTTGGGTTTGTCTGGCATGGGCGCCGCCATCATGTTCCATTCACCAAGGAACTCGCAGGCCACTTTGACGTCAACACCCAAGTGGGCGGGCGCAAATGGAAGCTCGTCAGGGATGGGATCCCTGCATACGCCGTTGCCGCCTACAGCGCCCCATTCGAAGGGTACTGCAAAAAGTGGATCGTCGCACTCTACTAGCAGCTGAGCGCCCTGTAGGGCTAGCGCGCAAACTACCGCGGCTTTACTCCATGTTTGCACCAGCTTTGGAACTCAGTGCCTCACAACCTAAGAGGTCAGCTCTGAAATGAACAACCGCATGATCTCTGCGAGGATTAAGTCAATAGTGGGACCTTCATAACTGCACCATCCGTTCCATAACGCCATCGAATTTTAAACCCGCGAGATATCGTCCGCCGTGCCTCTCCACCCACTGCACTTCAGCCCCACCCGAGCGCCGGTCACCCAGGTCTACCTGATAATGATCACCCAAACTGAGTCGTCGAGGTGAGAGAATGCGGCATCCCCCGAAACTGAGGTCTTCGAGATCCACCTCAAAGGATGGGGCGAGCTCGAACTCTTCCTGGCGCAGGTGTGCAATACCGTGTGTGGCCACTCGCAATTCGGTTCGCAGGGCTGGATTGGCCTTGCGCGCAGCCCCTATGACCGTCCGCGCTGCCGCGCCGGCAATACCTGCGCTCACCTCACGGTCGTGTCGTACCCAGCGAGGCGAGGAGGTGATCTTAGCCACGAGCTTGACGGCCTCGGCAGGGGGCAGCTCATCGAACTCGAAGCCGACCAGCAGGCCGTTGTTGGTTTCGCTAACCCACCGGCTACTTCCAGAGATAAGACCGATCCCGTCGATTGCGATCTCTCCCTTCTGCTCCAACTGGCGAGCTGCCTCAGTGGGACCGAACGCGTTCGACCACGGCAGGGCGAATCGCACGCCGTTGAAGCTGAGATCGAGAACTCTACCCTCCACGGGCGCGCCTTTCCACAGTCGCACTTCGACCGGTAAGTCGACCTCCGTGCGTTCGGTGCTTCGCTTGCGAGGTCGCTCGAGGCAGACCAGGATAGCCATCACCAGACCAACCAGGTTGTAGACGGTCCAGAAGGAGATGATCACCACCGAGCCAAAGTTGAACTCGCCCGGCGACAGCACGAATGCGTTGAGCAGCGCATAAAGCGACAGACCCAGCAGCACGATGTGAGGCGACGCGATCGCCACGCGGAAGTTTAACTTATCGGTTGAAACACCCTTGGGTGTCACCGCAAATACTTTCTTACTGAACCCCAGCCACTCAGTGACGATCGCGACCGCGATAGTCGGCGCCATGGCTATCTCGTACACGTGGGACCAGGTGAAACTGCGACGCCCCTGAGAGGCCACCTTCATGCCCACAAATGACGCCACGAAGTAGGGCAGCCAGATCACAAGAATCGACGATACCCCGGCGTGTAAGATCGGTATGCCACCGATCAGGTATACGAGCGGCGCGAGGATGAACACGATCTTGAGAATGCCGAAATTCCAGTACACAATGCCAGCGGCATAGATCCAGCGCTGCATCCAGGACAGGCCGGGCAAGGTGAGAGGGTTCCACTTGCGCGCTGTTTGGATATTGCCGCGTGCCCACCGGATGCGCTGGGTGAGCAGATCGGATAAGTTCTCCGCAGCAAGGCCAGCGGCGATGATGTCAGGCACGAACAGGGTGCGGTAACCCGCCGCTTGAAGGAGCATCCCCGTCGCCATGTCCTCGGTGATCACGCCAATTGCGAAGCCGCCTATGGCGTCCAGCGCCGTACGTCGGATCACCGCGTTGCTCCCGACGTACATCACTGCATTGAAGCGGCCGTTGCCGGCCTGCAGGGTTCTCATGAAGAGGTCTTGTTCGTTGGGAAGTCCCTTGCCCGAGAACAGGTTGTGCTGGAACAGATCCTGATTGTGGAACGCCTGTGGGGCCTGCACGAACGCAAGATTTTCGTCGACGAAATAGCCTACGGTCTTCTCGAGAAAGTCGACCGTGGGGATCATGTCCGCATCAAGGGTGACCACGAGCTCTCCACCACTGTTAGCGAGGGCGTTGTTAAGGTTGCCCGCCTTTGCGTGCTGGTGTTCGTCGCGTTCCAGGTACTCGGCGCCATAGCGCTTGGCCAACTTTCTAACCGCTGGTCGACTTCCATCGTCGCAGAGGTACACGGTGAAGTCACCTGGATAACGGATACTCATCGCCCCGGCGAGAGTGGGCTCGAGTACCCCGATCGACTCGCTAAAGGTCGCTATGTAGATATCAACTGATGGGATGCTAGCGAGTGCCGACAACGGTACGGGTACGTGTTCCACCTGTCGCCACCCCCTCACGGTGGACGCCACCATTTGCACTATCGCCGCGAGTTCTGCCGCCACAAGCAGGACCCCAGCGACGAGGGATATCCAGTTGCCGGAAGGGATCGTGAACAATACGCGCCAGGTAATGTAAATGAGCGAGGATCCGAGTGCCACAACAAGGCCCACTCGCTGGGTGGAACCGGGCCGTCGTCGCTCAACAAGCCACGAGATCCCCACGATCGAGAACACGACGATCGAATAGACAGCCGACCAAGGCCAGAACATCGGCTCACTCATGCGCCACCGACCGACATGAGCCACAGCCCTTGTGGCACGGTGATTTGCGAAGTACAGCCAGGATGTCGAGTAGGTCGAGTCTGAGATCTGGCATGTGGACGAGTCGACCCACCGACCTGACTGGGAATGGTTATCCGTCCCTGAGTACCGCCAGTTCGCCTAATGATTAGTCTGAGATCGTTCCCAGCCTCGGAAGACACCCCAAACTTCTCGACCCTCTTGTAGACCGCTCTAAGCAGATGTCGATAAGGACCATGAAGTTTGGATGTAACCACACCTTTTGTCGAACTAACAGGTATCCGCTCGGCAATAATGTTCTCACTCAGGTTTGCGATAGTGGCTCTCCGAAGCTGTAGGCAAGCAATGAGGACTTACCTTTCCCCCACCTGGAGCAACAAGAGCTATGTAGTCTCCCGGAGTTTTAACAGAGCTCAGCAAGCGGGTGTCGAAGCTTTGCAAGTTTGCAAGCTGGTCGAATCGGATGCAGTACACCATGTGTTCTTGAGATGGACGTATTGGAGCGAAAGTTCGGAGTCGATCAAGCTGTGTAAGCATGTCAAGTGTATCGGCAACTCCGGTGTCAACTTGATGTTTGTGCGGTGGTGATCCATCTCTCGTTCGAGAAGGCCGACCAAAATAGATATGAGAGGAAAGCTCATCTTAGGGCTGGTTGCACGCACCAGATCAAGTCATCGCATTACTCGCTGCCTGCGCACCGACACGTCACAACTTCGTGACCGACTAAAGAGAATGCTAAGGTTGCAAGGATGGAGGAGAGATGACAAAGGTACCATTCTGGTTCAACACAACTGAGCAGGCTCCAAATCTCGACGCTGATATCGCCGAACGAATCGAAGCAGTCCGCGAGAGGTCGGGCTTCCTGCCCAACGTGTTCGCTACGCTATCATACTTCCCTGCTGAATTCCGTGCCTTCTTCGCCTACCATGACGCTCTCATGGAGGGAGACGACTCAGGTCTCACGAAGGCAGAGCGCGAGATGATCGTGGTGTCGACCTCAGCTGCCAACGAATGCACCTACTGCGTCGTTGCGCATGGGGCCATCTATCGAATCCGATCCAAGCATCCCTATCGTTCCGATCAGGTGGCGATCGACTTCGAGCGAGCCGAACTCAGCGAACGTGAGAAAGCGATACTGCGATTCGCCCATACCGTATCACTCCACCCACAGACCGTTACCGAGGAGAGCTTTACCCCTCTATATGATCTCGGCTTCTCCGATGAAGATATCTGGCAGATCGGGGCAATCGCCTCCTTCTTTGCCCTCTCCAATCGCTTGGCGGGTTTTGCGCGGATCATGCCGAACCAGGAGTTCTATCTCATGGGCCGAGATCGCCCACTCCCTTAGACGAATCCGCGATACTCGTCTGGGGAAGCTGACTTAACTATCCGAACAATCCTTTGATCTCGGACAAATCTAGGCTCTATGACCTTGTTCCCAACAGTGCTCAGACCTGTAGTTGGCTTTCGAAGCCGTAGCTCAAGCGCCTACAGCGAATCCCTACCAGTCCCGACGATACCTGTCCTGGTAACGATACTGCATCATCATCCGATGACGGCGGCGACGTGGCAAAGCGACCAAAAGGAAGATCAAACCAGCGAGGATAAAAAGTGGACCGACCGCCGGCGCCGCTCCCGCCAGAATAAAAAAGGCAAAGAAGGCTATAAGCACCGACCGCGAACGTGGTCGTCGCAACGGTTGTTGTACCTGCGTCGGTTCAACCGGACGACTCGGGAAGGCATGTTCATACAAAAACGAGTAGTCGTAAGGAAGATCCTCAACCAGAGCCACCAAATCCGCATAGCTAACCGTAGTGTGAACACGCTCGAGACGGTCGGTAAACTCGCTCTGAGTAAGCCTGCCGTCTTCGAAACCCTTCCGAAGCAGCGACTCCACGCGCTCTCGATCACTCGCGGAGTTCCTTATGTGCATTGGATCGATAGCCATAACCCAACTCTAGCGCATTTCACACAAACATGACCGGAAAGCAGCAAAAGCTAACCCGAGCGCTTCTCATGGTTCCACGCAGGTATGACAAGCTAGCCAACATCTAACGGCCACTCACTGGTGGTTTCTTGACGAAGAACAACCTGGCATCTATGCCCCACCACGCATGTCTAGCGCTACCCTGGTCACAGGCCGCCTTAGCTTAAGGCAGTGGGCTCTTGTCGAGAAGACCAATTCTATAACTCAGGTGATGATACCACTCACCTGGTCATCGTGCCGGTAATCGGCTGAGCAACCAGGTCAGGCCTAGGTGTCGTAGACGATCATGCCGCGTACGTTAGCACCGTCACGCATGTCTGCATAACCCTGATTAATCTCATCGAGTGTGTACGTCTTGGTCACTAGCTCGTCGAGTTTGAGGTCACCACGTTGGTACCACGACAACAATCTAGGGATGTCAGCACGTGGGTTCGCAGAGCCGAAGAGCGAGCCGTGCACGCTCTTTTGATACAGGGTGAGATCAAGCAGGGACATAGTTACCTCTGTCTCGTACGCACTCGCCAAACCGGTCACCACGATTCGTCCGTTCTTGCCGACAAGGGCAAGTGCATCGGCCATCATCGATCCCTCGACAACCCCAGGCGTCATGATCACAGCGTTCGCCATGGCTCCCCAAGAGATATCGCTGATCATCTCCTTTGCCTCGGCCATCGAGGCAGCGTCATGGGTCGCACCAAACTCGTAGGCCCTATTCCGCTTCCAAGCGTTAGGGTCAATAACGACGATCATGCCAGCACCAGCAAGGCGCGCCCCTTGCACTGCGTTCATACCGATACCACCGACACCCACAACAGCCACAATGTCGCCTGGTTTTACCTCGCCGGTAGTGATCGCTGAGCCTACTCCGGTCGTAACTCCGCATCCAACAAGAGCGGCGTAGCGCAACGGAATATCCTCATTGATCTTCACTACAGAAGACTCATGAGCCACTACGTAGGGGGCGAAGGTGCCCAACAGACAAAAGGTCCCTACTCCTTGACCACGAGCAGTGATACGCTGTCCGCCAGCAAGTTCAGACCCGGAGACGAGATGAGCACCAAGGACGCAGAGGTTCTGGTGTCCACTCGAACACATGTCACAGACTCCACAGGCTGGTATGAAGGAGAGGACCACATGGTCGCCCTCGGCGACTGAGGTCACACCCTCTCCCACCGCCTCTACTATGCCGGATCCCTCGTGGCCACCAACCATAGGCAATGGAGCTGGAAGATCGCCAGTTACCAGGTGCTCATCGGAGTGACAAAGACCCGAGGCGACCAGCTTGACTCGCACCTCATAGGCGAGCGGGTCCGCAAGCTCCACCTCCTCGACGCTCCAGTCAGACTTTGGCTCCCATAACACTGCCGCGGGCATCTTCATGTGAATTCCCCCTTCTCACCTGGCCCCAATCCTAGCAAAAAGGAGGCCGTCTGTGTGGTCGCAAAAAGAATCCGCTCACGCCGACGAAGCCACCCCACGGTGCTCACTAATCTGGAGGACAGATGCAATCTTTTGTCCACCTTCACACCCATACTGAGTACTCGATGCTCGATGGGGCCGCCAGAATCAATGACCTCCTCAACAAGGCTCAGGAGGACCACCAACCAGCTATGGCGATCACCGACCATGGGAACATGTATGGTGTCCTCGACTTCTACAAGGGCGCAAGGGCTCGCGGCATCAACCCGATCGTCGGAATCGAAGCCTATATGGCCGCCCAATCCCGCCGGGATCGCCCGGCGCGTCGTGGACGTATCGATGACACAGGTGGCGACGGAGAGGGTGGCGAGAAGATGTATTACCACCTCATCCTCATGGCCGAGAACAACGTCGGCTACAACAACCTGATCCAACTCTCCTCGCGCGCCTTCCTCGAAGGCTACTACTACAAGCCTCGCGTCGACTGGGAACTGTTGGAGGAGCACCACGAGGGCCTGATAGCCACCACAGGTTGCCTTGGTGGTCTCGTGCTACAACAGCTACTCCGTGGTGACTCCGATCAAGCAACCGCCATAGCCGGCAGGCTCCAAGATATATTTGGCAAGGAGAGCCTCTTTGTCGAACTTCAAGACCATGGGCTCGCCGAGCAGAAGCGCACAAACCCGCTCCTCGTCGACCTCGCAAAGAGGATCGGTGCCCCCTTGGTGGCCACCAACGACTCTCATTACGTCAATCGAGAAGATCACATGGCTCACGACGCGCTACTATGCATCCAAACCGGCGCCACCCTCAACGACACCAATCGCTTCAAGTTCGACGGATCAGAGCATTACGTAAAGACCGCCGCCGAGATGCGCGAACTCTTTCGCGACTTTCCCCAAGCCTGCGACAATACGCTAGCTATCGGCGAGCGGTGCAACGTCACCATTGAGTTCGGTGCCCCACAGTTACCCGAGATCCCGATCCCCGAAGAGTTCCAAGCGAGCGACTACAACGAGTCAGCGACTATCTATCTACGTCATCTCACCGAGGCAGGTGCGGCCGAACGTTACGGGCCACAGCTCGACGAACGCACCCGCTCACGAATCGACTATGAACTCACCGTCATCGCTGAGATGGGTTTCTCCGGCTACTTCCTAGTGGTGTGGGACCTCATACGACACGCTGTCGAGGCTAAGATTCGAGTCGGCCCAGGCCGAGGATCTGCCGCTGGGTCGGTTGTCGCCTTCTGTCTTAGGATCGTCGACCTCGACCCGATACGTTACGATCTGCTCTTCGAACGTTTTTTGAATCCTGGCCGAACGCAGATGCCCGATATCGACATGGACTTCGATGAGCGTTATCGCTCCGAGATGATTCGCTACGCGGGTCGCCGTTATGGGGCCGACCACGTTGCTCAGATTGTCACCTTCTCCACCATAAAGGCACGAGCGGCCGTCAGGGATGCGGCACGTGTCCTTGGCCTCCCATACGCCGTTGGTGATCGCATCGCCAAGGTCATGCCGCCGCTAGTTATGGGTCGCGACACCCCGCTAGCGGCTTGCCTAGAGCTAAAGCCTGGTTACGAGGACGGCTACCAAGCAGCCGCCGAGCTGAGGGAGATGGTCGAGACCGACCCCGAGGTTCGTACAGTCGTAGACGTCGCAACCGGCCTCGAAGGGCTGCGACGCCAAGATGGCATCCACGCTGCGGCGGTAGTCATTACCAACGAGCCGTTAACGAAGTACCTACCCATTCAACGCAAACCCGATCCCGGCCAAGATCCTACGCTCGCACCGATGGTGACTCAGTACGAGATGCACGGGGTCGAGGAGCTCGGACTTCTCAAGATGGATTTCCTAGGGCTTCGGACCCTCTCGGTGCTCGACCGCGCCATTGAGTTAATCAAAGAATCTCGTGGGATCGAGCTCACTCTAGAGGGTATCCCCTTGGATGACGAGCCAACGTACGCGATGCTCCGCGAGGCTGACACCATTGGGGTCTTCCAACTAGAAGGTACCCCAATGCGAGCCTTAGTTCGCTCGCTGGCACCCACCCGCTTCGATGATATCGCAGCCCTTACCGCCCTCTATCGACCGGGCCCAATGGCCGCTAACATGCACAACGACTATGCCGATCGCAAAAACGGTCGTAAACAGATCACCTACCTCCACCCGGATCTCGAAGAACTCCTCTCCGACACCTATGGTCTCATGATCTATCAGGAGTCGGTCATGCGGGTCGCACAAAAATTTGCCGGCTATAGCTTGGCCGAAGCTGACAACCTTCGCAAAGCCTGTGGAAAGAAGATTCGCGAACTCATCGCCGCTGAGCGCGAGAAGTTTGTCAAGGGGTGTATCGACACCGGCTATGGAGAGCAGATTGGTACAGAACTGTTCAACATCATCGAACCATTCGCCGACTATGCGTTCAACAAATCGCACTCTTATGGCTACGGCCTTATTGCATATCAGACCGCCTACCTAAAGGCCAACTACCCTACCCAGTACCTGGCGGCCTTGTTGACCTCCGTGAAGGATGACAAGGACAAGACTGCACTCTATCTCGCGGAGGCGAGTGCACATCAGATCTCAGTTCTCGTGCCAGACATAAATCACTCGATGGCCGATTTTGTGGTTGTAAAGGAGGGGGATGTAGAACAGATCCTCTTTGGGCTCGCAGCAATCCGCAACGTCGGTGAGGGCTTAGTCGGCATGATCGTCGCCGAGCGTGAGGCCAATGGTCCGTTCCAGGATTTTGGCGACTTCTGTCTTAGAGTAGATCCGGTCGTGCTCAACAAGCGCACCATCGAATCACTCATCAAAGGTGGTGCCTTTGACAGCCTTGGTTACTCCCGAAAGGGGCTAGCCGAGATCCATGAGGGTGTGATCGACCAGGCTCTTGACAAGCGCCGGGAACGCGACCGTGGTGTCTTCTCTCTCTTTGAAGACCCGGTCGATGTTGCCGCAGGAGTAGTCACACTTGAGATAAACCCCTCCGCCGAAGAGTGGGCCAAGGATGTCCTCCTGAAGGCCGAACGCGAGATGCTCGGCCTCTACGTTAGTTCACATCCACTTGCTGGCCTCGATGCCCAACTTGCCAAGATCGCCGCACTCAAGGTAGCGGAGGCACTGGAACTCGCCGATAGTGGTGTTAACCAAGCAGTAACTGTGGTCGGGGTGGCGACGACGCTCACCAAACGGCACACCAAGAAGGGTGAACTCATGGGGAGTATCACCCTCGAGGATCTCCGCGGAGCGATCGAGGTGATGGTCTTCCCAAAGACGATGGCCGAGTTCGGTCAACTCCTTGTCCAAGATACGGTCCTAAAGATCCAAGGACGCCTCGACACTCGCGAGGAACGGCCGAAACTTGTAGCGATGTCGATCGAGGTAGTGGAGCTTGCCCAACCTGAGTTTGTCGACGGAGCCGAGGTGGCGACGCTGACCATGCCCGCTGAGCTCGCAAGCCGCAGCGAACTCGAGCGCCTCCGACAGGTCCTTGAGTCGCACGAAGGCGAACACCCGGTAGTCCTCAAGATTGGCTCTATGCGTTTCTTGGTCGATGGAATCTCGATCCCAATAGACAACAACCTGATCGGGCATTTACGAAGCAGCTTTGGTGACCGAGTGGCGTTCGCCTGAGAATATCACTCGGCTACGGCTGGTTGCTTAGCTAGCTTGGCCAGCCTGACTGCTTGCTGCTTGATTGTTTCGAGCTTGACTGCCTAGTGCTTCGCAACGTGAAAGCGCTCAGCCAGCTTCACAATCACCGCCTGTTTAGCCCTCGGCCGAATTAGAAAATGAACACAAGCGCATTAAAACTACTCACGATATCTTCACGAACTAAGCGAATCCAGCATCTAAGAGACTGAAGCAGTCAAGCTCAATCCACTTACATCTTGTTCGTGGCTCTATCGGCAGAGATTGACCGACGGTTCAGTGGACCTTCCGGACACCAACAAGGACCACCGTCCTCGAGAGATCAGGCGCAAAGCTGCAGACTGCACAAGTGGGCATAACTCTACACTTGCGCCTAGGCTCGGTTAGCAATGGCTGGATTACTAGCGTTGGTAGGTTCAGGTGAATATCTCCCGGAGATGAGCGAGATCGAACGGCGTCTCCTAAACGGCGGTACCCGCTATGTTCAGATTCCTACTGCTGCCGCCCTAGAAGGCACAGATCGTCTCAACTATTGGATCGAACTAGGTTGACAGGCAGCCGAACGCCTCGGAGCAAATCAGATCTCTATCGTCCCCACGACACGAGAGGAGGCAAACGATCCTGCGCTCGCCAAACAACTCAAAGGCGCCGACCTCATCTACCTATCGGGAGGCAACCCGACCTTCCTCGCAGATACCTTGCGCAACACCATCCTCTGGCACGCTATCGTCGATGCCTTCGAGGAGGGTGCGTCCGTCGCCGGCTGCAGCGCTGGAGCGATGGTGATGGGAGGATGGATACCGAGTTTAAGGCATCGAGAAGCTAGTGGACATCGCGGCCTTGGGCTTCTTCCTGGCCTCAGCGTGATTCCTCACTTCGATCGGTTCATCCCTCGCATGGGCGCCAGCCTCGCGCAGCTTGCGCTCCGGCCACCGGCTGGAATTGAAGTAATCGGCATCGACGAGCTAACCGCTCTGGTCGGCTCGAAGACAACACTAACCGTCTTGGGCAAAGGTAACGTTTTTCGCCTTGACGACAAGCCAGCAAGCAGACATACCGAGGGTGCAGTCATCAAGCTGTCATGAAACCGTTGAGAGCTAGGATTTGTGCGCCACTAACCCGGCCGCTCCGCCACCAACTTGAGCATGACCGCGAAACGGTTGGCTAGCATACGCTACTCGTCGGCCAAAAAGGCGGCCATCCGCAAAAGGCGCGCATCATCGAATCTTGCGCCTAGTAATGCAATCCTAGCACCGGCAAGTACCACCATCGGAAGGTTGGCGAGTTCTGCAAGCAGCCATAAACCTATAGACATCTTTTCTGGCGACAATGAGTCATCGACTAGGTCGAACGCAAGAAGGTCTACAGATCCGACAAGTCGATCAACCCTAGCGATCAAAGCTTGTGTCTCATCGGCGGTTACCAACTCACCGGCTTGGCTTTGCGCACCTATGGAAAGCATCCGGCTAGCCTGCTCCAAAAAGGGGCGATCGAAATCGACAACCTCGGACTCAATCCCCATAGCAGTCAAGATCGAAAGCGTCCCTCCCTGGTGGTCTATTGGCGCCACATGATGGTCATCGTCTCCGCCAAACTCGTGAAGCACTACGACCTTCGACGGTGCCAGCGGACTGGCTGCAAAACTCGCGAGGCTCTTCGGGTTGGAGTGTGGTAGAAAACGGGGGTCACCTAAGACTCCAACCGCACGCAACCGATCGAGTAGATACGCCTGTTCACGCAGTGTCGAAGCGGCGAAAGAGACTACAGCCGTACTGTTATAGGCGAGCGCCGGAGCCAACCCCAAAGTGGGACGGTAGCCATCAAGACCACGCAAACCACGAAGAAGGGTGGAACCATGATGGTCCAGGGTAACTGACGCTGTGACCGCACTATGTTGAAGCGCCTCTACCATAGCGTCGCTGTAGGGCTCGCCCTTAACAGCTTCATTCACGCTGAGCCGCGATCGATTCAGCACCAATCCCCAAGCGTCTACCTGCGAAGGACGAACATGCCCAAGCAACAGCGCACCATCGCGGTATAAACCGTCGAGCACCGGAGCCGACCGACCAGGCCTACTATCTATACCCTCGCACACGGCCATGAACCGCTCATCGGCCAATATGGGTAGCCCAGCGAGTGCCGGCAACCAAGTGTGTGGAGGATGTAGGCGGTCAAAATCTCTAGCCTCGCAGAGCACCTCATCGAATCTCTCGCCAACCAGCCAACCAGGATCCATCCGTTCGATCGAAACCTCAACGGCCTCGACAGAACTCAACTCGCCGCTATGGCGAGCCTGGAGGAGTTCAAAGAGCGGTGCTGGCTTAGACAGGAACTGGAACGGAGCCGTCAGCGAGCTGTTCAGCCATGACCCAACCAAAGACGATCAGCGCCTGTCCATCTTCAGGAGCACAGCACTCGAAGACCTCTTGGTAGGGAGTCTCTATTGGATCCTGAAGCCGATAGGCGACATAACCATACTGCTCGCCATCGCTCACTGCAAGCGAACTGCGGTCGTCGAGACCATGGTCGAGACCAAAGCGCTTGGCAAGACGGCGAGACCACGCTCGCTCCTCACCCGTTGGACGATGACCAGGGCGAGGCACTACGTCAGCGAGCCCATTGAAAATCTCGTATCCATTTGGCGAGATCAGCTTGACACCGACCAAGACATCCTCGTCAGGGAAGGCAAGCAGGGCCCGTGAATAAGCCTCGTGCAAGAGCGCAGCGAGTAACTCGCGCTCTCGGTCCTTTGGTTGTGTGACGATCAAGTTGATCAGAATGCAAGGGGTACCCCCAATACGCTCGAGTGTGAACATCATTCCCCCTAAGAGTGAGTCCCCCTCTCGTGCAAGTGACGACAGCACCCACTCCTCTCGTTGCTTCGAGAGGAAACCAGCACTGAAGGCTGCGCCCTGCAGATCACTGACGGCAGCGAACTCTTCGAGTTCGGCATCGTCGAGTGCGTCACAATCCTTTGTAGTCAGTTCGATTGCCATCAAACACGCTCCCTTTGGATCGGCTGAACAACCAGTCTAGTCGGCCGAGCCCATGAGCTGCCCCCAGGATGCCAACCACCCGTGTCTCGCCTACACTCAATATCAGAACGACGGCAAACAAAGGATGTAGAACCACTGTGACCGATGGCCTCACCCAGCTAGGATCATCGACTTCGTACCGCTACGAAGACCCCAACCCAGCGATGTTGGAGGCCTTTCCCAACCCGAGTCCTGGAACTGACTTTGTGATTCGATTGCTTGCCAATGAGTTCACTAGCCTGTGCCCGATCACCGGCCAACCCGACTATGGTTCACTCGTCATCGACTACATCCCAGATGAGCTCTGCGTTGAGAGCAAAAGTCTCAAGCTTTATCTAGTGAGCTATCGCAATCATGGCTCCTTTCATGAGTCATGTGTCAACACCATCGCCGACGATCTCTTCGCCCTCCTATCGCCTAAATTCCTACGCGTCTTTGGCGATTTCAATCCCCGAGGAGGCATCGCCATAAAGCCGATGGTTGAACGCATCGGTCCCACAACGAAACGGAGTGATGCGCTCGAACTCATCGCAAGTTACCTTCAAGTTGCATAGTCCCACTTGCAACATGAAACTCTCGACGAGCTCTATGCGTCTCCGGCATTGACGGGACTTCGGATTTAAGTGGGGAAATTAGTCGGGTATAGCCACGCACTAGGGGTGAGTTTGGGAGGGTCACAGGGGCTCTGCCAGAATGGGATTAGTAACAACTCATCACTGGAGGACCCCTGTGGAACAAAATCCTATCCGAATTGCCGAGATCTTGCTCGGTCTAAAGGATGTCAATTTGATTGGTGTCGAGGATCTGGGTAACGAAGATTCAAAGACACCCCTTCGGGTCCATATCGAGTGTCTGGGTGAGCGGCCAAAATGCCCAGTCTGCAATGGGATGAGCTACTCCAAAGGAAGCTCACTAGTAGAGCTGATTGATCTACAAAGCTTTGGCCGTCCCGTAAGGCTCATCTGGCACAAACGCAGGTGGGTGTGTAAGGATGAGACCTGTATCGCCCCGTCATGGAGTGACGTGGACACTAGGATCGCAGCTCCAAGGCTAAAGCTCACCGATAGGGCAGCTAGATTCGCAACCCGAGTGGTTGGTAGAGACGGGCGATCGGTGTCATCGGTAGCCAGAGAGCTTGATTGTGACTGGCACACAATCAATGATGCTGTGATTGCCTATGGGACTCCCCTCGTTGAGGATCCAAATCGCTTCGGTAAGGTTCGTGCACTTGGATTAGATGAGACCCTGTTCTATCGCGAGGGTCGCTATCGGACCCAGAAGTGGTCTACCTCAATCGTGGACGTTATGAGCGCAACCCTTCTCGATGTAGTTCCTGGTAAAGGAGGTGCGGAGCCAAAGAAGTGGATAGCTAGTCAGCCCAGGGAGTGGCGTGACATGGTCAAGTGGGGAACCCTTGATCTGGCTGGTTCCTATAGAGCGGTATTTAAAGAGGCGTTACCCAACGCTGTCCTGGTCGCCGATCCATTTCATCTGGTCAAGCTCGCCAACACTCGCCTTGATGAGACAAGAAGACGAGTACAACAGAACATCCTTGGTCACAGAGGCAGAGGTGGGGATCCCCTCTATCGCATCCGGCGACTCCTGAATATGGCCAAGGAGAAACTTACCGAGGGTGCAAACGATAAACTTACTCGCTTCCTTGAGGCTGGAGATCCAGATAACGAGGTAGCTACCAGCTGGCGAGCCAAGGAGTCCCTACGAGAGCTCTATGCCTATCGTGACCCAGGAACTCGCCAGAGACCACCTCGATGCTCTCATCAGTGACTTCACCGATAACCAACGACCCCCAGAGGTCCAGCTACTTGGGAGAACCTTGAAAAGCTGGCATGATGAGATCCTGGCCTGGCATAGGTCCTTTGTGACCAATGGACCGACAGAGTCGATGAACAACCTCATTAAGCGGATCAAGCGCATCGCCTTTGGAATGACGAACTTTGCGAACTTTCGCATTCGAGTACTCCTTAGCGCTGGTAAGCCTGACTGGTCACTGCTAGCTACGGTTACCCCGGTGACAACGCATATCTCTAGCGCACTTGGTTCGTAACCGGAACCAACTAACCCAATAAGTAAGACACCAGGGAGAACCCCTTGTCCCCTCTTGCCCGTTCACGGGTTGTGTAGTTTAGAACTCTCCACATGACGGTCCCAATCTGGCCAATCACCTCAGATGCGCTCAACGACTTATCGATTCCTGGTCGATCTTGGTGCCGGATTACCGCTGATTTCCGAAGATCCGCATTGACTCCATTTGGGACCCTAACGAGACGACCGAAACCTTGAGCTACACCTACTGTGTATCGCTCAAGATCTAAAGTGTAATGCCTCCTACCAGGAAAAATAAGGACGACAAGACCTAAGCATCAGACGATGCGAGAGTGGTCTAGGTGTTGTGAGCTGTTAGGGCTAGGCGACCCTTTCGGTTACGGTGACGTCGAACCCGAGAGCCTCGATCCGCTTGGTCAGTCGCTTTACCTGAACAGTTGGATCCTTGTGACTCTCGAAGTAATCAGCCCCCAGATCTTGATAGAGTTCGCCATTGGTGAGGAGATGCCAGACGACGTTGAGCATGGAGTTGGCGACCGCAACCGCTGCCTTGTTGGGGCCTCGTCGCCTGGCGATTCGTGCATACTGGGCAGATGCGTAGGTTCCCTTTGTGCGTGCCGCCGCCCGGGCAGCCTCTATCATCGCACGCCTCAACGACGTAGATCCATGTCTGGTACCTGCTGGCTTTCGCTTGCCGGCTGACTCATAACTAGCAGGTGCTAGTCCAGCCCAGGCACATAGATGTTCAGCAGTTGGGAACCTCGACATATCACCTCCAGTCTCAGCTATGATCACCTGAGCTGTGATGGTAGAGATTCCCGGAATAGATGCGACCAAGGCGACGGCAGGCTCAAAAGGGAGGAGACGCTCGCAGATCTCTTGGGTGAGTGCCCCGATAGCAGAGTCCAGATAGTCGATATGGTCGATGATCTGTTTGGCGACGAAGGCATGGTGGGCTCCGAAGTGTCCATAGAGTGCCTCCTCGAGTTGAGGGATCTTGGCCCGCATCCTGGACTTGGCCATCTGGGCCAGAACTGCGGGATCTCGTTCTCCCGCAATGAGGGCCTCGATGATCTCCCTCGATGAGGCGCTCCATACCGCAGAGGCGACCGAGGTGAGCTTGATGCCAGCATCTTGGAGAACCTTCTCGAGGCGTTGGATCTCCCTCGCCCTGGCATCGACCTGGGTCTTGCGATATCGGGTCAACTCAGCAAAGTTCACGGATCTCAGGTGGAGGCACAAAGCTTGGTCGTACCATGCCATGGGCTGCGACATCTGCGAGCCACTCGGCATCCGAGAGAT